>DATHVJ010000091.1:0-46490 GCA_035461345.1 Solirubrobacterales bacterium
GCGGGGATGGAACGGGGAATACCGCGCAGGCGGCGTTCGTGATTCGCGACGGCAAAATCGTCGAGTGGCGCCGGGTGGGCGCTTCGCCACCCACCGCGCCGGGGCAGGCCGTGTAGCCGGTCCGGAGACTCGGGGAAGACCGGAAACCCTCTTTGTGCTTGATTTCTTACCCACTTCGTTCTAGGCCTATGTCTTGCGAAGGGGCCCCTCGCGGGCTCGAGGTACCGGGGCAACACCAACGCAGTGAACTTCCGAGAGGAGAGCTCATGAGACGTTTCAAGTTCGTCTGGCTTGCCGTGGCTGTCGCCGGCCTTGCGCTGGGGCTGGCGGCCTGCGGCGGAGACGACGATGACGACGGCGGTCCGGGGGAGACTCAGGTCGACCTGACGATCGGCGACTCGCTCCCGCTGAGCGGCGACCTGGCCGACTTCGGTCCGCCTGGTGACAAGGCGGCGAAGCTCGCGGTCAGCGAGATCAAGAACGCGATCCAGGACGCCGGGGTCGACCACAAGGTCACACTCGTGACCGAGGACAACGAGACCAACCCGCAGGCCGCCGTCCAGGCCGCCCGCAAGATGGTCACGGACGGTGCGACCTGCATCGCCGGTGCTTGGGCCTCCGCGGACACGATCCCGACCTTCGAGTCGGTTTCTTCCCGCGAGGGCATCCTGCAGATCTCGCCAGCGTCGACAAGCGACGAGATCACAGGGCTCAACGACCCCGACGGGTTGATGAACCGCACCGCGCCGCCCGACGCCTTCCAGGGGCCGACCCTGGCGGATTACATGGAGGAGGAGCTCGGCGGAGCGGAGGGCACGACCGTCAACGTGGGCGCCCGCAACGATGCCTACGGGACCGGCCTCGCAGATACGTTCAGCGCCGCCTGGGAGGAGAAGGGCGGCTCGATCGGCGACGAGGTGATCTACGACCCGGAGCAGCCGAGCTATGACTCCGAGGCGGGGCAGATCGCCTCGGGCAACCCGGACGCGTGGGTGATCATCGACTTCCCGGAGACCTACAACAAGGTCGGGCCGGCGCTGGTCCGGAGCGGCGACTGGGATCCGAAGAAGACGTTCGTCACGGACGGCCTGGTCTCGGGCAGCCTCGGGGAGGACGCCGGCGAGGACGCGGTCGAGGGCATACGCGCAACAGCGCCGGGCGCCCCCGACGAGGGCTCGCCGACGGAGCAGTTCGACGAGGCGTACACGCAGTTCAACCCGAGGAACGTCGACCGGCAGACGTTCGATGCCCAGAACTTCGACGCCGTGATGCTGTGCTACCTGGCGGCGGTGGCCGCCGGCTCGACCGAGGGCACGGACATGGCGGAGGAGGTCCGGGAGGTCAGCGGCCCGCCGGGCGACGAGTACACCTACCTGACGCTGTCGGACGCGATTACAGCGCTTCAGGACGGTGACGACATCGATTACAACGGCGCATCCGGCCAGATCGATATGGACGAGGCCGGTGACGCCACCGCGGGTGTCTATGACACCTACGAGTACAGGGGCGGAGTGCCGGAGGTGAGCGGGGAGCTTCCGGTGGCCGAGGAGGTCGAGGCCGAGGAGTAGCGGCAACGATGAAGGTGCGGCGAGTGTGCTGCACGAGAAACGAAGCGGCCGGGGCCGATGCCCCGGCCGCTTCGTATTCGGCTGGAAGCTCCTGGGGTCGGTCGACGCGGGCGGTCCCACCGAGGTAAAGCTCGGTGACCTTGGGGTCCTCGAGCAGCTCTTTGCCGGTGCCGTGGAAGCGGTTGGTGCCCACGTCGAGGACGTAACCGCGATCCGACATGCCGAGCGCCCGACGGGCGTTCTGCTCAACCATCACGATCGTCACGCCGGTGCGGTTGATCTCCTCGACCTTGTCGAAGATCGCGTCCACGAACGCTGGCGCGAGCCCGGCCGAGGGCTCGTCGAGCAGGAGCACCTGGGGATCGGGCATCAGGGCCCGCGCCATCGCCACCATCTGGCGCTCGCCGCCGCTCATCGTCGCCACCGCCTGGTCCCGCCGCTCGCCGAGCCGCGGGAAGAGCTCGAACATCGCGGCGATCCTGTCCCTCGCCGCCGATGGATCGAGGGCCCCCATCTGGAGGTTCTCGTACACGGACAGGCTCGGGAACACGTTGTCGAGTTGGGGCACATAGCTCATTCCGCTGCGGGTGATGTCGTGGGGCTTGCGGCCGGTGATGTCGTCGCCGCGTAGCTCGATCCGTCCCTGGCGGGGAATGAGGAGCCCGAAAATCGTCTTGATCAGGGTCGACTTCCCGGCCCCGTTCGGCCCGATGACCGTCACCACCGCGCCCTCGGTGACATCGAGCGATACCCCGTTGAGGATGTCGACCTCCGGCACGTAGCCGGCGACGACGTCCTTGGCATGGAGCACGGTGCCGTTGGCGCTTGCCTCAGCCACGTCCGGCATCCGTTTCCTTCACCGTACCCGACCCGAGATACGCGTCGATCACCCGCTGGTCGCGGCGAACGTCCTCCGGTAAGCCGTCGGCGATCACGCGCCCCTCCGCCATCACGATGACTCGATCGGAGTGGTCCATCACCACCTCCATGTCGTGCTCGATGAACAGGAAGGTCACCCCCTGATCGGCCCGAAGGCGCTGCATGTGGTCGAGAAGCCGGCGTCCGAGGGTCGGGTTGATCCCGGCCATCGGCTCGTCGAGCAGCAGCAACCGGGGCCGCGCCATCAGCGCCCGCGACAGCTCGAGCAGCTTACGCTGACCTCCCGAAAGGGTGCCGGCGTAGTTGTCGGCAAGCGGCTGGAGGTTGAACATCTCGAGCAGCTCCATGGCCTGGGTCCGGACCTCGTCCTCGCGCCGGCGCCACGCGCCCGGGCGGGCGAGCAGGTTCACGATTCGCTCCCCGGGCTGGTCCGGCGCCGCAAGCATCATGTTGTCGATCACCGGCATCCGCGCCAGCGCCTTGGTGATCTGGAACGTCCGCACCATGCCCAGGCGGGCGATCGCATGCGGGGGACGACCCAGGATCGGCGCGCCGTCGAGGCTCGCCGAGCCACCGTCGGCGCGATAGAAGCCGGTGATGACGTTGAAGAAGGTGGTCTTGCCGGCGCCGTTTGGCCCGATCAGTGCCGTTATCGAGCGCTCCCGAACGTCCAGGGTGGCGCCGTCGACGGCGTAGATGCCGCCGAAGTGCTTGACCACGTCGACAGCGTCGAGAATCGGCGCGCCGTTGCCGGCGGCCACCCGGGGGCGCTCGGTAGCTGGCGCCTCAGTCGCCAAGGACCATCTCCTCGCGCTTGCCGAACAGCCCCTGGGGTCGGAACGCCATCAGCAGGATCAGCACCAGCCCCACGATGACGTAACGGAGCGCGGCGATCTGCACCTCTTCGAGCGGAAGCTCGATGAACCGCAAGCCCTCGAACAGGAACCAGAAGACGATCGCGCCGAACGCCACCCCCCAGTAGTTGGCGAGCCCGCCGAGGACCAGGATTCCGAAGCCGATGAAGGTGACGATCGGCTCGAACTCGGTCGGGTTGACGAAGTTGAGATTGATCGCCAGGAACCAGCCCGCGATCGTGCCCAGGGTGGCCGAGATCGCGAGCGACTGGAGCTTGTAGGCGAACGCGTTCTTGCCCAGCGCCCGCGCGGCGTCCTCGTCCTCGCGCACGGCGCGCAGCACGCGTCCCCACGGCGTCTCCTGCAGCCAGCGGATCCCGACGGTCAGCAGCGCCGCCACGATCCAGACGACGAGCAGGAGCGGGAACAGCGTCGGAGGATCGCTCCAGCCGAGCGAGTTGATCCAGCCCTCGATCGTCGACGAGAGCGAGTCCCACTCGCCCCCGAAGCCGAAGATGCCCTGGTTGCCACCAGTCAGCGAGCGGGCGTTGAGTGCGAACAGCCGCACGGCCTCCGCGAAGGCGATCGCCGCAATCGCAAAGTAGTCGGCGCGCAGGCGCAGCGAGGGAAGGCCGACGATGAGCCCGAATGCGACCGTGATCAGGACCGAGAGCGGGAGCGAGAGCCAGAAGCTGACGATCTCACCCTCGCCGTTCGGGCCCACCGTGAGGATCGCCATCGAGTACGCGCCGACCGCCATGAACCCGGCCTGGCCGAAGTTGAAGATGCCGGTGTAGCCGACGTTGAGCTGCAGGCCGAGGGTAAAGATCGTGTACGTGCCAGCGAGGATGCCGACGCTGGTCCAAAACTCGACGTCGGTGAAAGACTCGAACGTGATCGCGAACAGCGGATCGAAGGGCGGCGCGGTCATATGCTTCTTGCCCTGCCGAAGATGCCTTGGGGCCTGATCAGCAGCGCCAGGATCAGGATCACAAAGCCGATGAACACCTTCCAGCGGGCGTCGATGAGCAGCGTCGACCACTCGATCACGACGCCGAGAATCAGTCCCGCGGCGAGGGCCCCGAATGCGTCCCCGATTCCGCCGAGCACCACGGCCGCGAAGATCGGCAGCAGCAGCTCGAACCCGAGCTCGGGACGGATGTCGGTCACCTCGGCCGCCATCACACCCGCCAGACCGGCCAGGCCGCCGGCGAAGATCCACGTCCACAGAATCACGCGCGAAGTGTCGATGCCCGCCGTCTCGGCGAGCTCGAGGTTGTCGGCGAGGGCGCGCATCCGCTTGCCAAGCAGCGAGTACCGGAGCATCAGCCCGATCGCCACCAGGACGACGACGCCGATCACGATCACGATCAGCTTCGTCTGCCCGATCTGGATGCCGGCGAAGCTGACCGTGTCGGTGACGTTGACGTCCAGCCGGCGGATCTCGGTCCCCCAGACGTACTGGATCACGTAACGGATCACGAGCGCGAGCCCGAGCGACATCAGGATCAGCTGCAACATCCCGGCACCCTTGGACCGCATCGGCCCCCACATGACGCGCTCGAGGAAGATGCCCAGCAGAGCGGTTGTGGCCATGGCGAAGAAGATGCCGAGGACCAGCGGCATGCCCCAGGTGACATTGATCAGGTAGGCCATGTAGGCCCCGAAGGTGAGGAAGTCGCCTTGGGCGAAGTTGACCAGCTTCAGGATCGCGTAGACGAGCGTCAATCCGACCGCGCCGAGCGCGAACACCGCGCCCAGCGACAGCCCGTTGAGCCCCGTCTGGACGACGTCGTGCAGGCCATTCGAGGCGACGAGCACGATCACGATCAGGCCGAGCAGCGCGCTCGCCGCGACGGCGGGTCGCCTGTTGGCCGCTTCGCGCAATCGCTGGGCGGGCGACAGCTCCCTGCTGGGGGACAGCGTGCCTGCCTCCATCAGGCCCTCATCGTATGCGTTCGATCACCGCTTCGGTGAACTCGGTCGTGCTCGCGTGGCCGCCAAGATCCGGAGTACGGATACCCGCGGCGACCACGGCGAAAACTGCGTCGTAGATCGCGCTCGACGCCCGGGCGGCGTCGCCGTTCCCGGCCTCGCCGGCGTGGTGGAGGACGGCGGCGGCGGCGAGGATCATCGCCATCGGGTTTGCGAGGTCCTTGCCTTCGAGCGCGGGGGCCGTCCCGTGCGGGGCTTCGGCCATGGCCACGGTCGTGCAATCGTCGGCGTCGAGGCCGAGCAGGATCGACTCGGCGCCCGCGATCGACCCGTACAGGGGCAGCACGAGGTCGGACAGCAGGTCCCCGTCGCGGTTCAGGGTCGGGATCGCGAGCGGTGCGTCGCCGGCGCCGCCCACCAGGCCGGCGTAGGTCGCGTCGATCAGGACGGGCTCGTAGGCGACGTCGGGGTGCCGCGTCGCGGCGGCGTCCATCTCCTCCTTCAGCATTCCCTCGTAGGTTGGGCTGACCGTCCACTTGGGGCCGCCGTACACCCGCCCCCCGAGCGTCCTCGCGGTTCGAAACGCGTGCTCGGCGACGGCACGGCAGACCGCGCGCTCGACGCGCTCCGTCCGCAGGGCGACCTCGCCAGAGCCCGATCCCTCGCGCCACTCGCGCGCCCCGTAGGCGTCGCCGACCGCCATCCGGCAGATCGAGATGGGGTGGTGGATGCCGGCGACCGGCGTGACGCCCGGTATCCGCCGCCCCGTCCGCACGATCACCTTCCCGCCGACCCGCTCGCGGATGATCCGGTTCGGGCTGCCGACGTCCTCCGGCCCCTCGGGCGTGATCGTCGCCGCCTTGAGCCCGTATCCCGCCTCGACCATCGCCGCCGCAGCGTCCTCGCACACCCCGTTGCGGGTCCGGCGCCGCTTGTCGAGCGAGAGATCGAAGCGCTGCAGCTCGACCGCTGCTCCCGTCAGCTGGGGGTCCAGCACCCGCAGCGCATGCTCGAGCAGTTCCTGGCCCGTCTGGTCCCCCTCGAGCACGACTATCGTGAGTGCGCCCATGCGCGCGAACTCTTGCACCTGGTGCGGGGTGGAGGTCGACCCGGACGACGGGTTCAGGCTGTATGAGCCCGCGGGGGAGAGGCGGGCCTCCTTCTGCCGCCTCGAGCACGTGATCCCGTGGGCGATCCAGGGCCCCCACTGGGAGCCCGGCGAGCTCGCCGAGCCGCAGGCGATCGAGGACGAGGAGCGCGCCTGCGCCCACTGCGGCAAGCAGCTGGGCGAGGTGCACCTGCTGCTGGTTCGCCACCGCGGCGAGCACCGCATCCCCGACGACTTCTGCACGCTCGACCACCTGCTCGAGTGGGCGAAGGCGGGGGGGAGGTGGCGGTAGGCGGGCCCTATCCGCCCTTCGACCGGTCCTTGCCTCGCCGGTCCTGTCCGCCGCCGTCCTTCCCCCGCTCGCTCTCGCGCGGCGGTTGCGGGACCTCGGCCTCGTCGCCCGCCTCGTTTGCGAACTCGAGGATCAGGCGTGCGGTCTGCTCGGGGCGCTCGATGTTGGGTGAGTGGCCGGCGCCCTCGATCATCGCCCTGCGGGCCCCGGGGACGTCTTCGAATGCGGCCAACGCCTCCTTGGGGTCGTCGTAGAGCTGATCCTGATCGCCAAAAATGACGAGCAGCGGTATCGCGGCCGAGGTGATGCGCTCGTCGAGGGGGATCTCCTCGACGTAGTCCTCCTCCTCCTCCTCCGACTCGTCGAACGACGTGTACGTCATCGCATTCAAGTCCTCGACGACCTGGTCCGGATCCTCGAACCCGCTCTCGATGTCGTAGTCAGGCGCGAACGCGTCCGCGTAGCCGTCCTTGATCGCGAAGTCGGGCGTGATCCGGTCGAGCAGCTGCCCGAGGACGGGGACGTAGGCGAGCCTGGCGATCAGCGGCAGGCTGCCGAACGAGGTGTCGGGCGCCAGATCGATCACCACCAGCCGGTCGACGAGCTCGCTGCTCTCGGCGGCGAGCGCGGTGGCGACGGCGGCGCCCATCGAGTGGCCGACCACGGTCGCGCCCTCGACGCCGAGCCGGTTGAGGGCCTCGGCGACGATCGCTCCCTGCTCCTCCATCGAGAATCCGGACTCGGGTTTGTCCGAGCCGCCGTGGCCGAGCAGGTCGAGGCGCACCACCCGGTGGCGCTCGCCGAGCCGCGGCACGAGGCGTTCCCACCAGTGGAGCGAGCACGAGTAGCAGTGCAGGAGCACGACCGGCGGGCCCTCGCGGCCGCGTGCCGTCGGCTCCTCTTCGACCACCTGGACGTCCCCCGCCGACAGCTCGAGGATCTGGCCGCCGTCGGCCGTGACCTCGGCGGACCCGGTCTCGTTGTCGACCGCGATCGTGTTCAGCGTCAGCAGCACCGCGAGCACCGCGAGCACCGCGATCAGGATCTTCCAGACGCGCCTCAACCGGAGACCTGCTCGGCGCTGAGCCCGAGCTCGTCCGCGCTCGCGACCATCGCGTCGATCACGCGCTGGATGTGGTCGGGCTCGTCGACTCCGAGCTCGCCGATCGCGCGGCGGATCTGGTCGCGATCCACCTTGGCCGCGAACGACGGCTGCTTGAGCTTCTTGCGCACCGATTTCGGGGTCATCCCCTCGATCCCGGTGGGGCGGACCAGCGCGCACGCCGCGATGAACCCCGACAGCTCGTCGACCGCGAACAGCGTCTTCGCCAGCCGCGTCTGACGCGGGACCTCGAGGAACTCCGCGTGGCCGGCGACGGCGTCGACCACCTCGTCGGGATATCCGCGCTTGCGGAGCTCCTCGAGCGCTATTCGCGGGTGTCCGGTGTCGAGGTCCGGATAGCGTTCGTAGTCGAGGTCGTGGACGATTCCGGTGACCGCCCACAGCTCCTCGTCCTCGCCGAACTCGCGCGCGTAGGCCCGCATCGCGGCCTCGACGCCGAGCGCGTGCTTGCGCAGCGAGTCGGACTGCGTCCACTCGCAGAACAGCTCCCACGCCTCGTCACGCGTCGGTTCAGCCATGACCCATTGTTACCCTAGTCCAGCCCTCGATCGTCGGCACCACGACGGGAACACGATGGAGAAGTTCGTCATCCAAGGCGGCAGCCCGCTCTCGGGCGAGATCGTGCCGGCAGGCAACAAGAACGCTGCCCTGCCGATCCTCGCTGCGTGCCTGCTCACGGACGAGGAGGTGGTGCTGCGCAACGTGCCGCGCATCCGCGACACCGAGACCCAGCTCGCGCTGCTGGAGCGGATCGGGGTCAAGGTCGCGTGGGGCGGGGGCAACGAGGTGCGGCTGCGCGCGGACGCGGTCGCCGAGACGGCGGTCGACGAGGACCTCGCGAGCCTGATCAGGGCGTCCTTCCTTCTCGCCGGACCCCTGCTCGCCCGGTTCGGCGAGGTCACGATGCCGCCCCCGGGCGGGGACTTCATCGGCCGTCGGCGGCTCGACCCGCATCTCGATGCGTTCCGCGACCTCGGCGCGTCCGTCGAGGGCGAGAGATGGCTGCGGATCGCCGCGCCCTCCGGCGGGCTGAACGCTTGCCGGATCTTCATGGATGAGCCGTCCGTAATGGGGACCGAGAACGCGCTGCTCGCCGCCGCGCTGACCCCGGGGCCGACGACGATCGGCAACGCCGCCTGCGAGCCGCACGTCCAGGACCTGGCGCGCGTGCTGGTGAAGATGGGGGCGCAGGTGGACGGGATCGGCTCCAACGTGATGACCGTGCACGGCCGCGACAGGCTCGGGGGGGCCGAGCACTCGATCCGCCCCGACCACATCGAGGTCGCCAGCTTCATCGCACTCGCCGCCGCGACCGGCGGCGAACTGCGGATGCGAGAAGCCGAGCCGGAGGACCTGGTCACGATCCGGCGCTGCTTCCGCCGCCTCGGCCTGAACTCAATGGTCGAGGGCAACGACGTGCTGGTGCCGCCGGAGCAGCGGCTCGAGATCCGCGACGACCTCGGCGACGCGATCGCGAAGATCGACGACGGGCCGTGGCCGGCGTTCCCGGCGGACCTCACCTCGATCGCGCTCGCGCTGTCGACTCAGGCGCGCGGCACCGTGCTGATCTTCGAGAAGATGTTCGAGAACCGGCTGTTCTTCGTCGACAAGCTCGTGGCGATGGGCGCTCGGATCACGCTGTGCGATCCCCACAGGGCGATCGTGAGCGGTCCGAGCCGTCTTCACGGCGCCCGCCTCGAGAGCCCCGACATCCGCGCCGGGATGGCGATGCTCATCGCAGCGCTGGCCGCGGAGGGAACCTCGGAGATCGGCAACATCGCGCAGATCGACCGCGGGTACGAGCGGATCGACCTGCGGCTGCGCGACCTCGGCGCGCAGATCGAGAGGGTCGCGTCCGAGCGCGTTCCGGCCTAGGGCACCGCTCGCCGAGCTGCCTGGAACCAAGCGGCGCCCCGGACGCGAGAGCGAGCGAGCAAGAACAATGCCTGCCATGTCCTCCACTTCGCGTCCGGGCATGGCAGGGTTGGCGGCAGGATGGCTGCGGTGAGGCTCTCATGATTCACCCGATTCCGCCCGGAACAAGGGACATCCTGCCCGCCGAGATGCGGGAGCTTCGCCGCCTGCAGGGCGCGGTCACGGAGGCGTTCGAGCGCTTCGGGTACGGAGAGGTGGCGACGCCGGCGATCGAGTACCACGAGGTGCTGAGCCGCGGCGACACGAGAGGGGCGCCGGCCGCATACCGGTTCTTCGACGAGCGCGGCGAGTTGCTCGCGATGCGCTCCGACATGACGATTCCGATCGCGCGGCTGGTGGCGAGCAGGTTCGCGGTCACCGAGCCCCCGTTCCGGTTCTCCTACGTCGGCAACGCCTACCGGGCGATCAGGCCGCAGCGCGGACAGATGCGCGAGTTCACGCAGGCAGGGGTGGAGCTGATCGGCCCCGACGCGCCGGGCGGGACCGCCGAGGTCGTCGAGGTGCTGGCCGCGGCGCTCGACGGCGCGGGGCTGTCCCGCGCCGTGGTCGGCCTGGGCGACGCCGACCTCTACCGCCAGCTGCTCGGCGAGCTGGGAGTGGAGGGCGCCGCCCGCCACGAGGTGCTCGACCGGCTCGCGGCCCACGACCACGTCGGACTCGACGAGACGGTTGGCGAGCTCGTGGGCGTCGGAGACAGGGATCGCGCGACGCTGTCGCGGCTCCCGATGTTGCGCGGCGGCCCCGAGGTGCTCGACGCCGCACGCGAGCTCGGCGGCGGGGCGGTCGAGCGGGCGAGCAGCCGGCTTCAGGCGACCTTCGAGGCCCTCGCCGAGCGCGGCGTCGCAGACAGGGTGCAGCTCGACCTCGGCCTGCTGCGCGACCTCGGCTACTACACGGGAGCGATCCTCGAGGTATACGACCCGGCGCTGGGGCACATACTCGGCGGCGGCGGACGCTACGACGAGCTGATGGGCCGGTTCGGCCGCCCGCTCCCCGCCGCCGGGTTCGCCCTCCACCTCGAGCGGGTGCATATCGCCCAGGCCGAGGAGGAGCGCCTGGCGGGGGGAGGGGACGCGCCGTGAGCGCGGTGGAGGGACCCACTCGTGCGCGCGTCGGCGGGCGGCTCAAGCTCGCGGTCCCGCGCGGCGCCCTGTTCGACGACACCGTCGGTGCGCTCGAGTCGATCGGGGTCGACGTCGGCGCACTGCGCTCCGACTCGCGCTCGCTCGTCTTCGACGGCGATGACCTCACGCTGGTCACCATGCGGCCCTCCGACGTCCCCACCTACGTCGAGGCGGGCGCCGCGGACGTCGGCATCACCGGCCAGGACGTCCTCTCCGAGCAGCAGGACCGGGCGGTGTACGAGCTCCTCGACCTCGGCTACGGCGCCTGCCGGATGGTGCTCGCTGGCCGCCGTGGCGACGAGCGACTCGGGGAGTCGGAGCGCCGGCTCGGCACGATGCGGATCGCGACCAAGTACCCGCGCACGGCGCTGCGCTACTTCGAGCGCACCGGCCGCCAGGCCGAGGTGATCGAGGTCAAGGGCTCGGTCGAGCTGGCGCCGCTCGCCGGCCTCGCGGATGGGATCGTCGACCTCGTCGACACGGGCCGCACGCTGGCCGAGAACGATCTCGAGGTGCGAGAGGAGATCGCGCGATCGACGGCGCGGCTGGTCGCGAACCGGATCGCCCACAAGCTGCGGCCGGCCGAGGTGGACAGGCTGGTCGAGCGGCTTAGGGAGGCGACTGCGAGATGAGGGTCGAGCGCCGTGAGTGGGACGGGGCCGGCGCGACGGCGCTGGCGGCCGAGATTCGCGACGCGCGCCCCCGGCCCCAGGAGGTCGCGGGGGCGGCGGCGGGGATCGTCGCCGAGGTCGCGCGCGGCGGGGACGCGGCGCTGCGCGAGCTCGCGCGGCGACTCAACAGCGTCGAGCACGCCCCGGAGTCGTTCCGCGTCGACCCGCGTCAGATCGCAGCCGCACCGGACGCGATCGACCCGCCCGTTCTCGAGGCGATGCAGGTCGCCGCCGGCAACATCCGCGCGCTCGCCGAGGCGGAGCTGCGAGCGTGCTCGCCGGTCGACGTCGAGCTGTCCGAGGGTCAGCGGGTGCGCCAGGTGGACACGCCCGTCGGGTCTGCGGGGGCGTACGCGCCCGGCGGTCGCGCGGCGTATCCGTCGACCGTGCTGATGTGCTGCGTGCCGGCGCGAGTGGCGGGGGTGAGTCGCGTCGCGGTCGCCTCGCCGCCGGGCCCCGACGGCGGCGTCCACGCCTCTGTGCTCGCCGCGTGCTCGGTCGCGGGCGTCGACGAGGTCTACGCCGTCGGCGGCGCGCAGGCGATCGCCGCGCTCGTGCTCGGAACGGAGAGCGTGACGCCGGTCGACGTGGTCGTCGGGCCGGGCAACCGGTACGTGGTCGAGGCGAAGCGGCTGCTCTCGGACCGGGTCGGCATCGACTCGATCGCGGGGCCGAGCGAGCTGGTCGTCGTCGCCGACGGATCGGCGGAGCCGCGCCGTCTCGCGCTCGACCTCTGCGCGCAGGCCGAGCACGGCCCCGACGGGCTGCTGGTCGCGATCTCGACGGACGGCGAGCTTCTCGACGAGCTCGGAACGCTCCTCGCCGCGCTTGCGCAAGAGCGTCCGAGCGTCTCCGACGTGCCCGTGACCCTGGTCGCGTCCCCGGGCGCCGACCGGGCCCTCCAACTCGCCGACGCGCTTGCGCCCGAGCACCTCGAGCTGCAGCTCTCGGACGTCCCCGAGGACGTTGCCGGGGCGCGGGTGGCCGGGTGCGTGTTCGTGGGAGTCGGAGGCGGAGCGGCGTTCGGTGACTACGCCGCCGGGTCCAACCACGTGCTTCCGACGGGCGGAGCGGCCCGGGTCGGGCGCCCGCTCGGGCCGGACACGTTCCTTCGGCGCACGGCGGTCGTCGACGTCGGCGCGCCGGCGGCCGCGGCGCTGGCGCCGGCGGTCGACGCGCTGGCGCGGGCTGAGGGGTTCCCCGTCCACGGCGAGTCGGCGACGGCCCGAGCAGGCCAGAATGGAGGCGAACGGTGAGCAGGCGAGCGGAGATCGAGCGCAAGACGGGCGAGACGGACGTGCGAGTGTCGCTCGATCTCGACGGCGGCGAGGCCAGCGTGGAGACCAGCGTCGGCTTCCTCGATCACATGCTCGAGCTGCTGGCGCGCCATGGCGGCCTCGGGCTGTCCGTGAAGGCGACCGGGGACCTCGACACCGGTGCCCACCACACGACCGAGGACGTCGGGATCGCGCTCGGGCAGGCGCTCGATCGGGCGCTCGGGGATCGCGCCGGGATCCGGCGCTACGGCTACATGGCCGTGCCGATGGACGAGGCGCTCGGCGTGTGCGCCATCGACATCTCGGGCAGGCCCCTGTGCCTGTTCGAGGCCGAGCTTCCCCCGGTGTCGATCGCCGGGTTCGACACCGAGCTGACCGAGGAGTTCTTCCGCGCCGTCGCGACCAACGCCAAGCTGACCCTGCACGTGGGGACGCGCTACGGATCGAACGCCCACCACATGATCGAGGCGTGCTTCAAGGCGTTCGCGAGGGCGCTGCGGCAGGCGGTCGAGCTCGACCCGAGGCAAAGCGGGGTTCCCTCGACCAAGGGGACGCTGACCGAATGACCCGCGTTGCCGTACTGGACTACGGGATGGGGAACCTGCGCTCGGTCGAGAAGGGCTTGGAGCGCGTGGGCGCCGAGGCCGAGATCACCAACTACGAGGAGCGGATCCGCGCCGCCGACGGGCTGATCCTGCCCGGCGTCGGGGCCTTCCCCCGCGCGATGGACCGGATCCGCGAGCTGGGGCTAGACGCGTCGATCGCGGGGCGGCTCGACGCCGGCACGCCGGTGCTCGGGATCTGCCTCGGGCTCCAGCTCCTGTTCGATACCTCGGTCGAGAACCAGGGCGGCGAGGGGCTGTGCCTGATGCCGGGAAGGGTGGAGCCGCTCGCGGCGGGCGAGCTCAAGGTGCCGCACATCGGGTGGTCGCCCGTGCGCTGGGAGCGGTCGTCCGCGCTCGCGGACGGGATCGACTCCGAGACCCCGTTTTACTTCGTCCACTCGTTCACGCCGCGACCTTCCGACTCCGACGACGTCCTCGGGACGGCGGCATACGGCGAGCGCTTCGCGTGCGCGGTCGAGCGCCCGCCCCTGTACGGCGTCCAGTTCCACCCCGAGAAGTCGAGCTCGGCGGGCCTGCGCCTGCTGACGAACTTCACCCGGATCTGCGCGCGAACAGAGCCGACACCAGCGGCGAGGCTGCAGTAACCCGGTCGCCGCGGACGCGGGAGCGAGCGAGCAAACACATTGCCTGACTCGTCCTCCGCTTGCGCGTCCGGGCGTGTCAGGGTTACGGGCGGGATGAGCGAGCGAGAGCGGAACAGGCGGCCGGAGTTGATTCCCGCGATAGACGTCCGCGGCGGGCATGCCGTGCGGCTGCTGCGCGGCGACTACGACGAGGAGACCGTGTACGACGCCGACCCGTCCGACGCGGCGCGCCGCTGGGCCGAACAGGGCGCACGCTTCCTCCACGTCGTCGACCTCGACGGCGCCCGGGAGGGACGACCGGTCAACCTCGAGCACGTGCGGCGGATCGCCGACGCCGTGGACGTGCCGGTTCAGGTCGGCGGCGGGCTGCGAGACGCCGAGGCGGTCCGGGACGCGATCGCGGCCGGGGCGGAGCGCGTCGTGCTCGGGACCGCCCTGCAGCGGGACCCCGGGCTGGCGCGAACGCTGGTCGCCGAGCACGGGGACGCGTTCGTCGCGGCGGTGGACGCGCGCGACGGCGAGGTGGCGGTCTCCGGGTGGACGGAGGGCACGGGCGTCGAGGTCGCGGACCTCGTCGCGGGACTCGCGAAGTGCGGCGTGCGCCGGTTTCTCTACACGCCGGTCGAGGTCGACGGCACGCTCGCCGGGCCGGGGGTGGAGCGGCTTCGGGTGGTGGCGGGCGCCGTCGAGGGCGAGCTGATCTATTCGGGCGGGGTAGGCTCGCTCGACGACCTGCGGGCGCTCGCGAAGCTCGACATCCCGTCCGTCACCGGCGTGATCGTGGGACGCGCCCTGTACGAGGGGCGGTTCACGGTCACGGAGGGAGAAGCCGCGCTCCGCGGCTAGCATCGCCCTCATCATGAGCACCAGCCTGTCACCTCGCACTCGGGCGCTACGCGCCCGATGCTCGGCGCCCGCATAAATGGCGGGCACGCTCTCTCGACTGGTCTCGCGCGGCCGCGCGGTCAACTGGATCGCGCTGTTCGAGGCGGCGCGGTTCGTGTATCGGCACGGCAAGCGGGGCTGGGACAGCCTGACGCCCGACGAGCGTCGGCGGCTCGGCGAGCTGGTCCGCAAGTCGAAGGGCCGGCGCTCAAACCTCACCGACGCGGAGCGCGAGCGCATGTGGGGCCTCGTGAAGAAAGCGGCGCCGTGGTCCTGAAGCGCGTCATCCCGTGCCTCGACGTCGACCGTGGACGCGTGGTCAAGGGCACGAACTTCGTCGGCCTGCGCGACGCAGGCGACCCCGTCGAGCTCGCGGCGCGCTACGACGCCGAGGGCGCCGACGAGCTCGTGTTCCTCGACATCACCGCCTCGCACGAGCGGCGCGAGACGATCGTCGAGTTGGCACGTCGCACGGCGGACAACGTGTTCATCCCGTTCACGATCGGCGGCGGGATCCGCTCGGCCGAGGACGCGCAGGCGGTGCTCGACGCCGGCGCCGACAAGGTCTCCGTCAACTCGGCGGCGCTTCGACGCGCCGAGCTGATCGACGAGATGGCCGACGTGTTCGGCGCCCAGTGCGTGGTGACGGCGATCGACGCCAAGCGGGAGAACGGGGGGTGGCGCGTTTATGTCAACGGCGGTCGCGATCCGGTCGAGCGCGAGGCGGTCGAATGGGCGCGCGAGGCGGCGGGTCGGGGGGCCGGCGAGATCCTGCTGACGAGCATGGACCGCGACGGGACCACCGACGGGTACGAGCTCGAGCTGACGCGGGCGGTCGCGGACGCGGTCGGCATTCCGGTGATCGCGTCAGGAGGGGCGGGCGAGCTCTCCGACCTGTCGGCGGCGATCACGGATGGTGGGGCGGACGCGGTGCTGTGCGCGTCGATCTTCCACTACGGCACCTACCGGGTGCGCGACGCCAAGCGTCACCTTCGCGACGCCGGGATCCCCGTCCGGCCCTAGCCGAGGAGAGAGAGCGCGATCAGGATCGCCGCGGCGATCACCGCGGCGATCAGCAGCGCCAGCAGGACGACCCGCGGGTGAGCGATCGTGCGCCACAGCGACCGGGGCTCGCCCGTCGAGCCGTCACGGTCGCCCTCGTGCGCGGGCGGAGTCTCGACGGGAGGCTCGACCGGGCCGACGAGCTGCTCGACGAACGGCAGCGGGGGCCTGCGCAGGCCGCGGGCGTGCAGCTCGCGGTGGATCCGGTCGCGCAGGGTGGCACCGGCCTTGCGCTCGACGGCGAACTCCCACACCTCGACCGAGTCGTCGCGCCGCGCCGCGACCAGCATCGTGCCGCGCGCGTGCCGGCGCGGGCGCTCGTAGGGCGAGCGTCCGCTGACCGTCAGCGCCTCGAGCTGCTCGAGCTCGATCCGCAGCTCGGGCCCGCCGGGGACGGTGAAGTGCAGGCCGCGGTCCTCGAGCTCGAGGCGCCCACGCGTCAGCGGCCCCTGCTCGGCGGGGTCGCCGCGGAGGTAGTCGGCCCGGACGCTGGGCGCGCTCTTCGGTGTGCTCCCGGCCATCACCGGGGGGTTCGCCCGCGGGCCGCGAAATCCTGAAAGAAATCCTGCGGCCGCTCAGCCGCCCTGCTCGCCTCCGCGCCGCTTCGCCTTCTGCGACCCGCTCCCGGCTCGCTTCTTGCGGTCCTTGGGCTCCATCGCCGCCACACTCGCGTAGCCGGTGAGGTAGATCCGGCGGCCGTCGGAGATCACCGGGGTGTAGGCGCCACGGTCGATGTTGTACACGGGCTTGCCGGACTTGATGTCGAACCCGACGGTCTTCTCGAGATCGACGTTGGCGAGGTAGAAGACCCGGCCGACGACGCTGCCGGCGCCGCTGATCTCCCCACCCATGTCGTGGCTCCATCGCTCGCCCCCGTTGCGCGCGTCGAGCGCGTACACGCTGCCGCCGTTCGTTCCCACGTACACGGTCGGCGGGGTTCCCGGCGCGTCCGCGACCGCGGGGGCCGCGTACACGTAGCCGTTCAGCGACGCGCTCCAGGCGAGATCCCCTGTCCGCTCCTCGAAGCTGTACACGCGGCCGTCGGCGTTCCCGGCGTACACCCGGCCGAACGCGACCGCCGGGGTCGAGTAGAACCGTCCGGAGCGGCCGAATCCGGCGCCGAGGTCCGAGGCCCTCCACCGCACGGCGCCGTCCGACGCGCGCAACGCGTACATCTCGCCGGCGTAGTCGCCGACGTAGAGCGTCCCGTCGTGGAACGCCGGGCCGGCCTTCACGTTCCCGTCTGTCGGCGTCCGCCACGCGGCCTTGCCGCTCTTCGCGTCCAGCCCCCACATGTTTCCGCTCTCGTCGCCGAAGTAGACCCTCCCGCCCTCGACCAGGGGCTGGGACTCGGATCGCCCCGGGAGCCCGCGCCGCCACAGGACCTTGCCGGTCTTCGCGTTGAGCGCGACGGCCTGGCCGGGCTCGAGTGTCGTGAGGTAGAGCCGGTCGTGCGCGAACGCCGGCGCGGAGGCGCTCAGCTTTCCGATCTCCCGCCTCCACTTGACGTTCCCGGTCTCCACGTTGAGCGCGAAGACCTTGGCGTCGTTGTTCATCACGTACAGGGTCCTGCCGACGAGGATCGGCGAGAACTCGAGCAGCTGGCCGGCGTCGAAGTGCCACCGCTGGCGGAACGGCGGTTCCACGCCCTTGGCGGGCAGATACCGCGTGCGGGCGCGGTTGAGCCCATACACCGGCCAGTTGGTGGTCTTCGCTCGCTTCCCCTTCTTCTTCTTCTTCACCTCCTGCTTCGGCGCGAACGCGGCCTCGGGGTTCGAGACGTCGCCGGGGCGCTTCAGCAGCAGGTACGCGGGTATGGCCACGCCGGCCACGAGCAGGCACGCGCCGGCGACCGCCGCCACGCGCTGCTGCAAGGACCAATCCCGCCAGATCTGAGTCAGCCGCGCCATCCGCGAAGCGACTCATGCTACGAAACGAGCATGTCCGCTCCCTCGAGGTACGACGCCGACCCGGCGCGTCTGCGCGAGCTGGTCGCGGAGCTCCCGGGCGTGGAGCGCATCGCCGCGGCCGCGGGCGAGACCTCCGCCTACCTCGTGGGCGGCGCCGTCAGAGATCTGTTGCTGGGGCGTGAGCGGACCGATCTCGACGTGGTCGTCGAGGGGGACGCGGCGGCCCTGGCGGCCGACCTCGGCGGAGAGATGGTCGCCCACGACCGCTTCGCGACCGCCCGGGTGACCCTCGACGGCGTCGAGTTCGACCTCGCGACGGCGCGCGCCGAGTCGTATCCGCGACCGGGGGCGTTGCCCGAGGTCCGTCCCGCGTCGCTGGCCGAGGATCTGGCGCGACGGGACTTCTCGATCAACGCGATGGCGATCCCGATCGACTCCGAGCCGGAGCTGATCGACCCGCACGGTGGGCGCGACGACCTCGAAGCCGGCTTGCTCAGGGTCCTGCACGAGCAGTCGTTTGCCGACGATCCCACGCGGGCGTTGCGGGCCGCCCGCTATGCGGCGCGATTCGGGCTCAGGCTCGAGCCCGAGACCGAGGCGCTGGCGCGACGGGCGGACCTCTCGACCGTGTCGGAGGATCGCGTCGAGGCCGAGCTGATGCGGTTGGCGAGCGAGCCACGGGCGCGCCAGGGCTTCGAGCTGCTGGCGGCTTGGGGCTTGGTCGAGCGCCCGGGGGAGGACGGGTCGTTGATCGAGACCGTGAGCGGGCTGCTGGACGAGCCCCCCTGGGCGGGGACAGTGGATCGCGCGCTGGCGATTCACGCGGCGGCGACGGGGCACGCTCCCGGGGCGGCGGGGAGGGTGCACGACCTGCTCGGTGGCGCGCGCGAGCTCGCCGCCGCCGAGCCCGGCCGCCCCTCGGAGGCCGTGCGGCTGGCGCGGGGGCGGGGCGGGGTGGAGCTGCTGCTGGCGCGCGCCCTGGGCGCCGAGTGGGCCGACCGCTACATGGCCGAGTGGCGGCACGCGCGGCTCGAGATCACCGGCGACGACCTGATCGAGGCCGGCGTTCCGGAGGGACCGGCGGTCGGGAGGGGGCTGGACGAGGCCCTGGGGCGCAAGCTCGACGGCGAGATAGCGGGGCGGGAGGAGGAGCTTCGGGTCGCCCTCGACGCGGCAGGCGCCTGACATCCTGATCACATGGACTGGCGCGGCGACAACGGACTGCAGTGGCTCGAGGCCGAGCTGCCCGGCGCTCAGGCAGCGTTCACCACGCGGCAGGGAGGGGTAAGCGCCGCACCGTACGACAGCCTCAACCTCGCGATTCTGACCGGCGACGAACGCAACGCGGTCCGCGACAACCGCCACCGCGTGGCTGCGGCCCTCGGCCTGGACCCCGGCGAAGTCCTGATCGGCCGCCAGGTGCACGGGGGCGACGTCGCGGTCCACGACCGCGCGCCCGACCCGAACGCCTTCGCCGACCCGGGGCCCGCCCTCCCCGAGGTGGACGGCCAGGCGACGAGCCGTGCCAGGCTCGCGCCGCTGGTGATGGTCGCCGACTGCCTGCCGGTAGCGCTGGCCGGCCGACGAGGGGTCGCGATGGTCCACTGTGGGTGGCGCGGGCTGGTCGCGGGGATCGTCGAGCGTGGCGCGGCGGCGGTGGAGGCCACCGCGGCCGCGATCGGTCCCGGGATCGGTCCCTGCTGCTACGAGGTCGGCGACGAGGTGCTGGCGGCATTCGAGGACTTGGGAGAGGGCGTGAGCGACGGCCGCATGCTCGACCTGCGCGAGGTCACGCGGCGCGTGCTCGAGCGTGAGGGGCTCGGGTCGATCGAGGTTTCCGAGCTGTGCACCCGGTGCCGTCCCGAGCTCTTCTACTCCCACCGCCGCGACGGCCCCCGCACGGGTCGCCAGGCCGGCTTGGTGTGGCGAGCGTGATGCCGGGGCTGGTCCACGGGCTCGAGGTGGACGTGATCCGTCGCAACCTCGCGCGCGTGCGCGAGCGCGCGGGCCCCGACGTCGAGATCCTGGCCGCGACCAAGTACGTCCCGGACGAGGAGATGGGAGCGCTTCGCGACGCCGGCGTCGAGGTGGTGGGTGAGAACCGGCTCCAGGACATGGAGCGCAAGCAGGAGCGGTGGGGCGACGCGTTCGAGTGGGACTTCATCGGCAACCTCCAGAGCCGCAAGGTGAAGGACGTGCTGCCGCGGGTTCGGCTCATCCACTCGGTCGCCACGGACTCGGCCCTGCGCCAGCTCGAGCGCCACGGCTCCCCGGACACCCGCGTGCTGGTCGAGGTCAACGTCGCCGGCGAGGAGTCGAAGGGCGGTGTGATCCCCGCCGAGCTCGGCGAGTTCATCGCGCGCTGCCCCGTCGCGGTCGTCGGCCTGATGACGATGCCCCCGTTCACGCAGGATCCCGAGGCCTCTCGGCCGCACTTCGCCCGCCTCGCGGAGCTCGCGTCCGAGCACGGGCTGAGCACGCTTTCGATGGGCACGAGCCAGGACTGGGAGGTGGCGCTCGACGAGGGGGCGACGCTGCTGCGTCTCGGCACCACCCTTTACGCGCCGTGACGCGTTCCTCCCAGGGCGCCGAAAAGCACCTGAGCGAGGCTCAAACCGGCATAATCAGGGCAGGCGACCCGTCGAGGGATCGGAGGAGAATCCCGCTGGGAAGCGAAATTCGCCACGATGGCCCTGCGTGACACATGGCACCGCGCCCTCGTCTACTTCGGCCTCGCCGAGGACTACGAAGAGGGCCCCGAGCTGTACGAGCCCGAGACCTCGGGCGGCGAGGAGCTGTTCGAGGCGTCGCCGGCCGAGCCGGAGCCGGCTCCGCGGCGTGAGTCGCGATCCGCGTCGGTGCGCAGGCTCGAGACCCGCCGCCCGCGCGACGAGATCGATGACATCTTCGCCGACGAGGCCACCACCTCGACCCGCACGCGGACCCTGCGACCGGTCGGCAACGGGGGCGCGGAGGCCCAGGTCCACCTCGTGACACCGCGGACCTTCAACGACGCCCAGGAGGTCGCCGACAACTTCAAGCGCTCGATCCCCGTGATCATGAACCTCCAGTCCGCGGACACTGATCTCTCGCGCCGCCTGATCGACTTCGCGTCCGGCATGACCTACGCCCTCGACGGCGGGATGCAGAAGATCGCCGAGAAGACGTTCCTGCTGACGCCGCGCAACGTCGAGGTCTCGGCCGAGCAGCAGGCTCGCCTGGTCGAGAAGGGCTTCTTCAACCAGAGCTGAGCCGTGCGGGCGGTGCCCGCCCTTGCCGTAGTGTTCCCGCGATGCGGATCGGATTCGCAGGCGCGGGCAACATGGCCGCGGCGATGGCTCGGGGGTGGGCCGGCGCGGACCAGCCGCCGGAGGCAATGGTCTTCGTCGATGCGGGATCGGGACGGGCCGCGAAGCTGGCCAAGGAAGTCGGCGGGGAGGCCGTCGCGGACATCAGCGACTTGCCGCAGCGGTCCGACGTGATCGTGCTCGCCGTGAAGCCGGCGGCCTTCGACGCCGTCGCCACCGAGCTGAAAGGCCATGCCCCGGCTTTGATCTCGGTCATGGCCGGCGTATCGGGCTCCCGCATCGAGCAGGCGTTCCCCGGTGTCCCGACCGTCTTGGCTATGCCGAACGTCGCCGCGGAGGTGCGCCGCGGCATCACCTGCTACGTCCCTCCGTCCGGGGACGATTCCGCGAACACCGAGCAGCTTCTCGACCTCCTTGGGCGCCTGGGAAAGCTGGTCCCGGTCGAGGAGCATCAGATCGAGCTCGCGGGCGCCGTGATGTCGTGCTCGCCGGCGTACATAGCGCTCGTCTCGGAGGCGCTGGCCACAGCGGGGGAGCGCGAGGGCCTCGATGCCACGCTGTCGCACGAGCTGGTCGTCGACGCTCTCGCCGGTACCGCCGAGCTGCTGCGAAACCGTGATCCCGCGGCGATCAGGCGCGCCGTGGCATCGCCGGGCGGCGCGACGGAGGCCGGGCTCGACGCGCTCGCGGCCCGCGATCTGGAGGCGGCGATCCACGAGGCTGTGAAGGCGTCACTGGAGCGGATGCGGCGATGACGCTGCTGGCCCTCACCCGCAACGACGTCGCCGACTACGTCGAGGCGCTGTTCCTCGTCTACCTGATCCTGATCTTCGCCCGGATCCTCCTGTCGTGGATCCCGCGGCTGCCGTACAACCGCTACCTGCGCACCGTCGTCGAGTTCATCCATCAGGTGACCGACCCGTACCTGAACCTGTTCCGCCGCGTGCTGCCGCCCGTCGGCGGGCGAGGCTTCGCGCTTGATCTGAGCCCGATCATCGCGGTCGTGGTGCTGCTGATCGCGCAGACGGTCGTGGTCAACCTGATCGCCGAGTGAGCCCCGCCGCGCGCGGCTGGCTTCGGGCCCTGGGCCTGGGCTTCGCCGTGGTCGTCGTCGACCAGGTCTCGAAGGTGATCGCCGCGGCCGCCCTGGGCCCGGGGGAGAGGGTCGACCTCGTGCTGGGGTTCGAGCTCGTCGACGTCCGCAACACCGGGATCGCCTTTGGCCTGCTCGCCGACGGCCAGATACTCGTGCTCGCGGTCACCGCGGTGGCGCTGGTGCTGATCCTCGGCTACTTCGCTCTCCACCCGTCGCAACCCGGGCTGTGGATCGGCGTCGGCCTGCTGGTCGGCGGGGCGGTGGGCAACCTCATCGACCGCGTGCGGCTGAACGAGGTCGTCGACTTCATCGACCCGCCCGCGTGGCCGGCGTTCAACGTCGCCGACGTCGCGATCGTGGTTGGGATCGTGGCCATCGTCCTCGTCCACCGACCGCACCCGAGCCCCGGGGATGAATGAGCGCCCGCTGATCGTCCACAGGGACGCCGACGTCATCGTCGTCGACAAGCCCGCGGGGCTCGTCGTCCACCGAGCGCCCGGACACCGCGACGAGACGCTCGTCGACCGGCTCGCCGGGAGTGCCGTCGGCGGCCCGGCGGAGCGGCCGGGAATCGTCCACCGCCTCGATCGCGACACCTCGGGCCTGATGGCGGTCGCGGCGACCGAGGAGGCGCACCGCGAGCTGGCGCGCCAGGTGCGCGAGCGGGAGATGGGCCGTCACTATCTCGCCCTCGTCGAGGGAGCCGTGCCCTCACGCACTGGGACGATCGACGCCCCCGTGGGGCGCGATCACCGCGCCCGTGAGCGGATGGCGGTGGGAGGCAGGCGGCCCCGCGATGCGCGAACCCACTTCGACGTGGTCGAGGCGCTGCCCGGCGACACCCTGGTCGAGGCGCGGCTCGACACCGGGCGCACACATCAGATCCGCACCCACTTCGCCGCGATAGGGCACCCCGTGTGCGGCGATCCGCGCTACGGGCACCGTGGCAGGCACGGGCTCGAGCGCCAGTTCCTGCACGCGTGCCGGCTCACCCTCCGCCACCCCCGCACGGGCGAGACGATGACCTTCGCCTCCGCGCTTCCGCCCGACCTCGAGCGCGCCCTCGAGCGCGCGCGCCGTGCGTAGCCGCCGCTCTACAATCCCCTGCGATCGGAAACCAACCCCTGCCGGAAGGGGTGGACCCTGCCCGGCGTGCGCCGGGTCCCCACCGCCCCGACAGGGCTCAGTCACGAGTGGAAGGGAAAACGGAATGTCCGAGGCAGGACTCAGAGAGCTGCTGGAGGCCGGCGTCCATTTCGGCCACCAGACGCGGCGCTGGAACCCTCGCATGGGCCGCTACATCCATGGCGAGCGCGACGGGATCCACATCATCGACCTGCTCCAGACGCAGGAGCTGCTCGAGCGGGCGCGTCAATTCGGCGGAGAGCTCGCCGGCAAGGGCGGCACGATCCTGTTCGTGGGGACCAAGAAGCAGGCCCGCGACGCCGTCCAGGAGTGGGCCGAGCGCGCCGGGATGCCGTTCGTCAACCAGCGCTGGCTCGGCGGCCTGCTGACGAACTTCAGCACGATCTCGAAGCGAATCGACCGGCTGCACGACCTGACCAGCCTCGCCAACGAGGGTCAGCTCGACCTGCTGCCCACCAAGGAGCGGATGGCGAGGGAGGCCGAGCTGCGCAAGCTCGAGTACAACCTCGGCGGGGTGCGCGACATGAAGCGGCTTCCGCAGGCCGTGTTCATCATCGACCTCAAGACCGAGGCGATCGCGCTGCGCGAGGCCGAGCGCCTGCGGATCCCGATTATCGCGCTCGTCGACACCAACTGCGACCCCGACCCGGTCAACTACGTCATCCCCGGCAACGACGACGCGATCCGCTCCTGCGAGCTGGTCATCCGAACCGTCGGCGACGCGGTCAGCGAGTCGGCAGCCGCGTGGCGAACCGAGGAGGAGCGCAAGCGGGCCGAGGAGGAGCGCAGGCGAGCGGAGGAGCAGGAGCGCAAGCGCCGCGAGGAGGAAGAGCGCAAGCGGGCCGAGGAAGCCGCCGCGGCGGCCGCGCGCGAGGCCGAGACCGCCCAGTCACAGAGCGGCGGTGAGGCATCCGGTGAGGCGAGCGCCGCAAGCGGCGAGGGGGAGTCGGCGACCAACCCGGTGGAGACGCAGTCGTGAGCGCGGAGGTCAAGGCCACCGACGTCAAGGCGCTTCGCGAGCGCACCGGCGCTGGGATGATGGACTGCAAGGCCGCGCTCGCCGAGGCCGGCGGGGACATGGAGAAGGCGATCGAGCTGCTCCGGGTCAAGGGCCAGGCGTCCGCCGCCAAGCGCGGTGCCCGAGCGACGAGCGAGGGGGTCGTCGCCTCGTACATCCACGCGACCGGGAAGGTCGGCGTGCTCGTCGAGGTCGGGTGCGAGACGGACTTCGTCGCCCGCACCGACGACTTTCGCGAGTTCGCGCGCGAGGTCGCCGTGCACATCGCCGGCGCCGCGCCGCCCCCGCAGTACGTGAGCAAGGACGAGATCCCCGACGACGCGCGCGAGGCCGAGCGCCGGGTCCTGGAGCAGCGAGCCCGCGAGGACGGCAAGCCGGACGACATCGTCGACAAGATCGTCGGCGGCCAGCTCGCGAAGTGGGAGGCGGGCATCGCGTTGCTCGACCAGGAGCACATCAACACGGATCGCTACGACGGGAAGACGATCGAGGAGCTACGGACCCAGATCGCCTCGAAGACCGGCGAGAACGTGACGATCACGCGCTTCGCCCGGTTCCAGGTCGGGGAGGAGTAGTGGCTGACGCGGCATTTGGAAGGGTGCTCCTGAAGCTGTCGGGTGAGGCGTTGATGGGGGACCTCGACTACGGGACCGACGCCGCCCGGGTCGAGCGAATCGCGTCCCAGGTGCAAGAGGTGTCGAGCCGGGGCGTGGAGATCGCGGTCGTCGTCGGCGCCGGGAACGTCTACCGCGGGCTGGCCGGAGCGGCGGCGGGGATGGACCGGGCGACCGCCGACTACATGGGGATGCTGGCGACGGTGCTCAACGCGCTGACCCTCCAGGACGCGCTCGAGAAGCTCGGCGCCCACACCCGGGTGCTTTCGGCGATCACCGTGACCGAGGTCGCCGAGCCCTACATCCGCCGCCGCGCGATCCGCCACCTGGAGAAGGGCCGGGTCGTGATCTTCGCCGCGGGGACCGGGAACCCATTCTTCACCACCGACACGGCCGCGTCCCTGCGGGCACTGGAGATCCACGCCGAGGCAATCCTGATGGGCAAGCACGGGACGGACGGCGTCTATGACGCCGACCCCGCGGTCGACCCGGACGCCCGGTTCCTGCCTGAGATCAGCCATCGGGAGGCGATCGAGCGCGGGTTGAAGGTGATGGACTCGACGGCGCTGTCGCTGTGCATGGACAACGAGCTGCCGATATACGTTTTCGACATGGCGGACGAGGGCAACATCGCGCGCGTGGTGGCGGGTGAGCGTGTGGGGACGCTCGTACGCGTCGACGCTCAGTCCCGCGCAGAGACCGGAGCGCCCGCGGAATGAGCGACCTCACGGACGAGCTTCTGGGCGACGGGCGCGAGCGGATGTCGAAATCGGTCGAGGCGACTCGGAACGAGCTCGCCACCGTCCGGACGGGGCGCGCCTCGCCCCACCTGCTCGACCGGGTCGTCGTCGACTACTACGGCGCCGAAACGCCGCTGAAGCAGCTGGCGCAGATCGCGGCCACGGACGCGCGCCTGCTGACCCTGACTCCGTACGACAAGTCGTCGATCTCGGCGATCGAGAAGTCGATCCTCGAGTCGGACCTCGGCCTGACACCCAGCAACGACGGCAACGTGATCCGGCTCCAGATCCCCGAGCTGACCGAGGAGCGACGCAAGGAGCTGGTCAAGGTCGTCCACGGGGTCGCGGAGGAGGGCCGGGTCGCGGTGCGGAACATCCGCCGCGACGTGATGCACGACCTGCGCGAGCTAAAAAAGGAGGGCGAGGCGGGCTCCGACGAGGAACACCGCGCCGAGGTCGAGCTCCAGAAGGCCACGGACGGCGCGATCGGCGAGATCGACGCGCTGCTCAAATCCAAGGAAGAAGAAATCCTCGAGGTGTGAAACAACGCCGCCTCCTCCGCTCCCGCTCGCTCGCGGCCCGATAATGACCGCCAAGTTCGCTCGCGAACTTGGCGCGTCGTTCCTTGCTCGCTCGCTCCCGCGTCCGCCGTCGCGGGGTCTCCGCTGCCTCAATGTCCGCTAGATACGTCGCGATCATCACCGACGGGAACGGGCGCTGGGCGCAGCGGCGTGGGCTGGCGCCGATCGAAGGCCACCGTGCCGGGGCCGACGTCGTCAAGGCGCGCCTCCGCGACGCGGTCGAGTTCGGGATCGAGGAGCTGACGGTGTACTCGTTCTCGACCGAGAACTGGGCCCGGCCGCCCGATGAGGTCAAGGGGCTGATGCGGATGTTCGCGGAGCGAATCGACCTCGAGACCCCCGAACTCGACGAGGAAGGCGTGCGCATGCGGTTCATCGGTCGCCGGGAGGGAATCGACGCCGATCTCGTCGAGCGCATGCGGTGGGCCGAGGAGACGACCGCGGGGAACGATCGCATCACGCTGTTCGTCGCCTTCAACTACGGCGGACGCGCGGAGATCGTCGACGCGGCATCGGGCTTCCAGGGCACCACGGAGGAGGAGTTTCGCCGGCGCCTGTACGCGCCCGAGATGCACGATCCCGACCTGCTGATTCGAACCAGCGGCGAGCGCCGGATCTCCAACTACCTGCTGTGGCAGTGCGCGTACTCGGAGCTGGTCTTCCGCGACGAGCTGTGGCCCGATTTCGGGCGCGACGCCTTCCGTGCCGCGCTCGACGAGTTCGAGGCCCGCCAGAGGCGCTTCGGGGCCCGGGTCGGCTAGGGTCGGACCTTGATGGCCGCCGGAAGGCCCCCTCGACGGCGCGCGCCGCGACGCCGGGATCCCGAACCGCCGCCGGTTCTCGACGACCCCGGGTCGCTGTTCGACGAGCCGGCTCCCGCAACCGGGCGGCGACCGCGGGCCGACGACCTCCTGGCCCCGGGGGCGGACGAGGGGCCGGGGCCCTTCGTGCCGCCGGGCGCGGAGGACGATGGCCCCCGGCCGCCGGCCTCGCAGCGCCCACGGGGTAGACGCGCCAGGGTCGAGATCCTGGCGCGTGCCCTGGTGGCGGTCCCGTGGATCGTGTTCGCGATCGTGATCATCGTCGCCGGGGGGCTGCCGTTCACGATCGCGATGGTCGGCCTTGCGACTCTCGGGCTGGTCGAGTTCTTCCGCATGACGGCGGACGCGCGGCCGTTCGTGCCCGTGGGGTTCGCGGTCGTCGCCGCGGTCATCGTCGCCGCCCACTACACCACCGGCCGCACCGCCGCGCTGATCGCCGGCCTGTCGTTCCCGCTCATGTTCGCGTTCGCCGCCGGGCGTCCGGCCAGGCAGGGGGTGACGATCTCGTTCGGGGTCACGCTGCTGGCGATCGCGTGGATCGGCGCGCCGTTCGCCCACGCCGTGCTCCTCCGCGACCTGCCCCTGCACGGAGGCGCGCTGCTCGTCGACGTGCTCGTCGCCACCTTCGCTGCCGACACCGCCGCGTACCTGGGCGGGCGGCTGTTCGGCCGCCACCCGCTGGCTCCGAGCCTGTCGCCGAACAAGACCGTCGAGGGACTGGTAGCGGGCTTCGTCGGGGGGACGATCGGATTCTGGTTCGCGGGGCTGTACCAGGACTGGCTGTCGGGAACCGACGCGCTGCTGATGGGCGCGTGCATCGCGGTCGTGGCTCCGATCGGCGACCTGTTCGAGTCGATGATCAAGCGCGACCTCAGCGTCAAGGACACCGGCCGCGCATTCGGCCCCCACGGCGGCCTCCTCGACCGCCTCGACGCGGTCCTGTTCACCGTCGTTGCGGGCTTCTACCTCTCTATCGCCTTCGTTTACTAGCCGTTCCTAGACTCCAGGGGATGAAGAAGGTCCTCATCCTGGGGTCGACCGGCTCGATCGGCGTCCAGGCGCTCGAGGTGGTGGGGGCGTCGGACGAGCTCGCGCTCGTCGGCCTGTCTGCGGCCCGCAACTGGGAGCCGCTGGTCGAGCAGGCGCGCGAGCACGGCGTCCCTGCGGTGGCGCTCGCCGATGCCGAGGCGGCGCACGCGACCCGCGGCGCGTGGAAGGGCCGCGTGTTCGACGGGGAGGAGGGGATCCGCGAGCTCATCGCCGGGTCGGATGCGGACATGGTGCTCAACGCGCTGGTCGGGTCCGCGGGGCTCGGCCCGACGATCGTCGCGCTGACCGAGGGGGTCGATGTGGCGCTCGCGAACAAGGAGAGCCTCGTCGTCGGCGGCGAGCTGGTGACGGCGCTCGCCGAGGCAACCGACACCCGCATCGTCCCCGTCGACTCCGAGCACTCGGCGGTGCACCAGCTCGTCCGCGGCGAGACGGGGAACGTCGAACGGATCGTCCTCACCGCCTCGGGGGGGCCTTTCCGAGGACGGACCGACCTCAGCGGGGTGACGCGGGAGGAGGCGCTGGCGCACCCGACCTGGAACATGGGCGGCAAGATCACGATCGACTCCGCGACGCTGATCAACAAGGGCCTCGAGGTGATCGAGGCCCATCACCTGTTCGGGATCCCCTACGAGCGGATCGACGTGGTCGTCCACCCGCAGTCGATCGTCCACGCCGTGGTGCAGCTCAACGACGGCGCCTCGCTCGCCCATCTCGGCCACCCCGACATGCGGGTGCCGATCTCGTACGCGCTCAACTATCCCGAGCGCGCCGACGTCGACGTGCCGACGCTCGACCTCGCCGCGACGGGGGAGCTCGGCTTCGAGCACCCCGACCTCGACGCATTCCCGTGCCTGCGGCTCGCGCGCGAGGCCGGCGAGGCGGGGGGAACGACGCCTTGCGTGCTCAACGCCGCGAACGAGATCGCGGTGGCGGCGTTCCTGGGCGGCAGGCTGGCGTTCACCGGCATCCCCGAGGTGATCGCGGGGACGCTGGAGGCGATTCCCACGGCGGCGCCGTCGCACTTCGAAGATCTGTACGCGGCCGACGCCGCCGCGCGCGAGGAGGCGACGCGCCTGGTCGATCGCGTCGACGGCGCGCCGCACGGCGGCACGGCGACCAGCGGGCGAGCGTCGCGTTGAGCTGGGTCCTGGCGTTCGCGGGCTTCTCGGCCCTGATCGTCCTGCACGAGTTCGGCCACTTCGTGGCCGCGAAGGCGACCGGGATGCGGGTCGAGCGCTTCTTCCTCTTCTTCCCGCCCAAGGTGGTGAGCGTGAGGCGCGGCGAGACCGAGTACGGGATCGGGGCGATCCCGCTCGGGGGCTTCGTGAAGATCACCGGGATGAACCCCGACGAGGAGCTGCCACCCGAGATCGCGGAGCGGGGCTACTACCACCAGCCGGTGTGGAAGCGGATCGTGACGATCGCGGCCGGGCCGGCGATGAACCTGTTGATCGCGTTCCTGCTGCTGTTCTTCCTCGCCTTCGGGGTCAGCGAGCCGACCGAGCGGGTCGGGGAGATCGAGGCGGGCTCGCCGGCGTCGAAGCAACTTCAGCCCGGCGACCGGATCGTGTCGGTCGACGGCGAGGGCGGAGACCAGGCCGACCTCGCGCGCGCGGTCGACAGCCACCAGTGCGCGGGCGAGCAGACCGACGGCTGTCGCGCCGAGACCCCGGCTCGGGTCGTCGTCGAGCGGGACGGCCGGCGCGAGGTGCTCGAGATCAGGCCGGAGTACGACGCCGAGCTAGAGCGCAGCCGGCTGGGGTTCGCGTACGCGACGGAGCCCCTCAACCCGTCGGTGCCGGAGGCCGCCCGGGTGTCGCTCGACTTCATGTGGACGGTGACGAGCGCGACGGTGAGCGTGATCGTGCGCCTGTTCGATCCCGAGCAGCGGGAGCAGATCTCCGGCGTGGTCGGCGGCTACGAGACGACCCGCCAGGCGATCGAGTTCGATACTCGCCAGGCCCTGACCCTAATCGCGGTGATCAGCCTGTCGCTCGCGGTGATCAACTTGTTCCCGTTCCTGCCGCTCGACGGGGGGCACATCTTCTGGAGCCTGGTCGAGAAGGTGCGCGGCAGGCCGGTGCCGTTCAGCGTCATGGAGCGCGCCGGAGTGGTGGGCTTCGCCCTGGTGCTGATCCTGTTCCTGGTCGGGTTGACGAACGACATCGACCGGCTTAGCGGCGAAGGCTTCGACGTGCGATAGCGTTCGACGCGGAGGAGAGCGAAGTGGAGACCACGACTGCGGAGCGGTACGCGAGCGGAGGGCCCGGGCGGCCGCTCCCGGCGCAGAACCTCGTCGAGTCGTTCGAGGCCACCGTCGACAGGCTCGGCGACGACGTCGCGATCCGCACCGCCGACGACTCGGTCACCCTGACCTGGAACGAGGTCCGGGACCGCTCCCGGGCGATCGCCGGTGGGCTCGCCGAGCTCGGTGTGTCGAAGGGGGACACCGTCGCCCTGCTGCTCGGCAATCGCCCCGAGTTCATCCCCATCGACCTCGGAGCGGTGTCGCTCGGCGCCGTCCCGTTCTCGATCTACCCGACGCTCACCCCCGAGCAGATCCAGTACGTGCTCTCCGACGCCGGCGCCACCGTCGCGGTTGCGGAGACCGCGCTCCTCGACGGCCTCCTGAAGGCGAAGGAGGACCTCCCCGCGCTCGAGCACGTGATCGTGGTCGACGGCGAGGGCGGGACACACACGCTGGAGCAGATCGAGACGGCGAATCCCGGCTTCGACCCGAAGCCGATCGTGGACGCGCTGGAGCCTGATGACCTGCTGACGCTGATCTACACCTCCGGCACGACCGGGCCCCCGAAGGGCGTCCAGCTCTCGCACCGCAACCTGATGAGCCTCACCTCCAGTGTCGAGGACCTGATCGAGCTGCCCGAGCGCGGCGGAAAGGTGATCTCGTGGCTGCCCGCCGCCCACATCGCAGAACGCGGAGCGCACTACTACCTGCCGGTCAATCGCGGGCTGTCGGTGACGATCTGCCCCGACCCGCGCAAGATCGTCGAGTTCCTGCCCCAGGTGCGGCCGACGTGGTTCTTCGCCGTGCCGCGGATCTGGGAGAAGCTCAAGGCCGGGCTCGAGGCGATGGTGGCCAACCTCCCCGATGAGCAGGGCGCCAAGGCGCGCGACGGGCTCGAAGCGGGGCTGAAGAAGGTCCGGCTCGAGGAGGCCGGGGAGGACGTTTCCGACGAGCTCGCGGCGGCCGTAGCCAAGGCCGACGAGGAGATGTTCTCCAACCTGCGGACGATGCTCGGGCTCGACGAAGTCGTTGCGGTCAACGTTGGCGCGGCACCGACCGCGCGCGAGGTACTCGAGTTCTTCGCCGCGATCGGGATCCCGATCGGCGAGCTCTGGGGGATGTCGGAGACCTGCGGCGTCGCCACCTGCAACCCACCCGAGCGGATCAAGATCGGCACCGTCGGCCCCCCGGTGCCGGGGATCGAGGTCAAGCTCGCCGACGACGGCGAGGTTATGGTCAAGGGCGACTCGGTGATGCCCGGGTACCGCAACCTTCCCGAGAAGAGCGCCGAGACGATCGACTCCGAGGGCTGGCTGCTGAGCGGCGACATCGGCGAGCTCGACGAGGATGGCTACCTGCGGATCGTCGACCGCAAGAAGGAGCTGATCATCACCGCCGCCGGCAAGAACCTGTCCCCGGCCAACATCGAGTCGCGGCTGAAGATGATCCCACTCGTCGACCAGGCGGTCGCGATCGGCGACCGGCGGAAGTTCATCAGCGCGCTGCTGACGCTTGATCCCGAGACGGCGCCGGCGTGGGCGGCCAAGCAGGGGATCGAGGACACCGACCTGGCTTCGCTGGCCGAGAACCCAAAGGTGATCGAGGAGGTGCAGCGCGGGGTCGACACCGCGAACGAGGACCTGGCCCGGGTCGAGGGCGTGAAGCGGTTCAAGCTCCTCGCCGAGCCGTGGGAGCCGGGCGGGGACGAGCTCACCCCGACGATGAAGCTGAAGCGCAAGCCGATCGCGGAGAAGTACGCGGACGAGATCGAGGCGCTGTACGCCGACTGAGCCTCGGGCGCTACTTCTTCGGCTGCTTCTTCTTCAGCTTCCAGGAGTGCTCGTCCGGCGTCTGGTCGGTGCCGAACACGGCATGCACCGCGCGCACGGCAAGCTCGTGCCTACCGCGCTGGCCCGGCGCCCGCGCCCGCGCCGGCGAGCCCATCGGCGCAGGACTTCCGCCGATCACCCCCACGAAGGCACCGTAGGAGGCGCAGTCGACCGCCGAGCCGGCGTCAGCACGGCCCCGAAGCAGGCCGCGCCGCGGTTGGTGAGACGAGGTCGGGGGAGCGGAAGTCGGGCGTGACCCCCGGGAGGGGCTAACTCTCCGCTGTCACAATGTCCACATGGCCTCGAAGCGCCAGATATGGGTGGGTGGAGTCCCGATAGGGGGCGGCGCCCCGGTCGCCGTGCAGACGATGACCAAGACCGAGACCGCGAACCTCGAGCCGACGATGGAGCAGATCCACAAGGTGGCCGAGGCGGGCGCCGACCTCGTGCGGGTCGCCATCCCGCGCGACGAGGACGTGGAGGCGCTGAAGACCGTGGTCAAGGAGTCTCCGATCCCGGTGATCGCCGACATCCACTTCAACTACACGCTGGCCCTGAAGGCGATCGACGCCGGCGCCCACTGCATCCGGCTCAATCCGGGGAACATCGGCGGCCCCGACAAGGTCGCCCAGGTGGCCGAGCGCGCGACCGCCGCGGGCGTGCCGCTGCGGATCGGGGTCAACTCCGGGTCGCTGCCCAAGCACCTGCACGAGCTCGAGCGCGCCGATCCGGTCGAGGCGCTCGTCCGCGCCGCGGTCGAGTTCGTCGAGCTTATGGAGGGTCTGGAGTTCGAGAACTTAAAGGTCTCGATCAAGTCGACCAGCGTTCCGAACACGATCGCCGCCAACCGGCTGCTCGCGGAGCGGATCGACTACCCGCTTCATCTCGGGATCACCGAGGCGGGGACGAAGTGGTCGGGCTCGCTGAAGTCGGCCGTCGGGCTGGGGACGCTGCTCGCCGACGGTGTGGGGGACACGATCCGGATCAGCCTCTCGACCTTTCACGCCGAGGAGGAGGTCAAGGTCGCGTGGGAGATCCTCAAGGCCCTCGGCCTGCGCGAACGCGGCCCGGTGTTGATCGCGTGCCCGACATGCGGCCGGCTCCAGTTCGACATGGACACGGTGGTGGCCGAGATCGAGCGCCGGCTGGAGGCCTACGAGGAGCCGATCGAGGTCGCTGTGCTGGGCTGCGCGGTGAACGGGATCGGCGAGGCGTCGCACGCCGACTTCGGGATCACCGGGGCGAAGAACGAGGGGCTGATCTTCGCCCACGGCAAGCCGCTGCGGAAGGTCCCGCAGGCGGAGCTCGTCGACGCCCTGTTCGCGGAGATCGACAAGTCTCTGGATCGCGGCGGGGTTCAGGTGGACTCGCAGAAGGCCGCCGAGGGGGCGGAGTGGCTGCAGCGGATCGAGGACGAGAACGCCGACGAGCTGACGCCGGAGCGGATCGCCGCGATGGAGGCGGAGGCCGCGGACTCCGACGACAAGGACATCACTTCGGAGGAGACGTACCTAAAACCCGTCAAGGCGGGCAAGCGGGTCGAGCTCGACGAGGACGCCTCGCCCGTCGCGGGGCGCCGTTTCACGCGGACCTGAGCGACTCGCAGGCCGGGAGGAGGCGTGGGAGGTGCTCGACCCCGGGTCGCAACAGCCACCTCGTGCCCGAGTCGAGCTTCTCGGCGACGGCCCGCCGAACGCGCTCCTCGGCCTCGCTCGCCATCACGCCGTCCAGCCTCTCGGCGCCACGGATGGATCGATGTGTGCACTAGGCTCAGCCCGGCCATGACCCGGCTGTCGACGCTGTTCCTCCCAACGCTCAAAGAGGCGCCCGCGGACGCCGAGGCGATCTCCCACAAGCTGATGGTGCGGGCCGGTCTGATCCGCCAGCTCGGGGCCGGGATGTGGACGTACCTCCCCGCCGGGTGGAGGGCGCACGCCAATGTGGAGCAGATCATCCGCGAGGAAATCGACGCGATCGGTGGGCAGGAGATGCTGATGCCGGTCCTGCAGCCCGCGGGACCGTGGCGCGAGTCCGGGCGCTACGCGATCCCCGAGCTGTTCAAGCTCCACGACCGCAAGGAAGCCGAGCTGGTGCTGGCGATGACCCACGAGGAGGCGGTCACCTGGCACGTCGCGCGCGAGGTGCGCTCCTACCGGGAGCTGCCGATGATCCTCTACCACCTGCAGACGAAGGAGCGCGACGAGCCGCGCCCCCGGGCCGGCGTGCTGCGGACGCGAGAGTTCACGATGAAGGACTCGTACAGCTTCGACCGCGACATCGACGGCCTCGACGCGAGCTACGAACTCCACATCGGCGCCTACGACCGCATCCTCGACCGCTGCGGACTGCGCTGGTACCGCGTGGACTCGGACGTCGGGATGATGGGCGGCCTCGGCGCGCACGAGTACATGGCCCCGTGCCCGGCGGGCGAGAACGAGGTGGCGCTGGCCGACGACTACGCGGCGAACGTCGAGATCGCGGCGGCCGACCCGCAGCCGGTCGAGCTACCGCCAGGCCTCGACGAGCCGAAGCGAGTCGAGACGCCCGGCCTGACGACCGTCGAGGAGGTCTCGGCCGCGCTCGAGGCGCCACCCGGAGCGGCGCTGAAGGGGATTCCGGTGGTGGTCGAAGGGCGAGGCTTCGTGCTCACGCTGGTCCGCGGGGACCACCGGCTGAACGAGATCAAGCTCCGCAACGCGCTCGGGGCCGTGTTTCGCCAGGCACGTCCGGAGGAGATCGAGGCCGAGCTGGGACCGCCCGGATTCATCGGTCCGGTCCGGGCGTCGGTCCCGGTGCTGAAGGACGCCGCGATCCAGGGCGAGGGCTATTTCGGCGGCGCGAACGAGCCCGGCCTGCACCTGACGGGCATCGCCCCGGGACGGGACTTCGAGTTCGAGGAGGTGGACATCCGCTCGGTCGAGGCGGGCGATCGATCGCCCGGCGGCCACGAGATCAGGATCGAGCCCGCGATCGAGGTCGGCAACATCTTCAAGCTCGGAACCCGCTACTCGGAGCCGATGGGGGCGACCTACCTCGACGAGGACGGCGCGGAGCGGCCGATCGTGATGGGGAGCTACGGGATCGGCCCGGCGCGGATCGTCGCGGCGGCGATCGAGCAGCGCGCCGACGAGCGTGGAATCGTGTGGCCGCGGGCGATCGCCCCGTGGCAGATCCACCTCGTCGCGCTGGGCAAGCCGGGCGACGACACCGTCGCCGCGGCGGACCGGCTGTACGAGGAGCTGCGGTTCGCCGGCGTCGAGGTGCTGTACGACGACCGCGAGGCCGGCGCGGGGGAGAAGCTCACCGACGCCGAGCTGCTGGGTTGTCCGGTGCGGCTCACGGTCGGGCCCCGGGCGCTCGCCGAGGGCGAGATCGAGGCCCAGACCCGTGTCATCGGCGTCGACGAGCGGCTGGCGGTCGATGGCGCCGCCGGCGCCGCGGCCGAGTTGCTCGAGCGGGCGCGATGAAGTCAAGACGGCTGGTGGGCCTCGATCGCTCCGGGCCAGAGCCGCCCGCTACGCGCCGCGGCCAACCGCTGCGGCCGCTGACGATCCCGAACCTGATCGGCTACGCGCGGCTGGCCGCGATCCCCGTGTTCCTCGTCCTCGCGCTCGAGTCCTCCGACGGTCGCACGGTCACGACCGCGGTGCTGTACCTGGCGATCGCGGGGGGCGACTACGTCGACGGTCTCGTCGCGCGGGCAACCGGCCAGTACAGCCGCATGGGCGCGATCCTCGACCCGGTCGTCGACCGGCTGACGATCCTCGCCGGCGTCGTGGTCTGCTGGCACTTCGAGCTGCTCCCCCGGTGGGCGCTCGCGGTGCTCGTGGCCCGTGAGCTCGTGACGGCCGCCCTCGCCCAGATTGGGCTGCGGCGAGGCATGGACGTGGAGATCAACTGGCTCGGAAGGATCGGGGTGTGGCTGGCGATGACCTCGATCTTCGTCGCGCTCGCGATCGAGACCTGGATCGCGACCGCGGCCCTGATCGCGGGGCTCGCCTTCCTCGTGCTGGCGACGGCGCTATACGCACGAGTGGGCCTCCGCCGCGCCTGACGCAACCGCCCGCCCAACCTTCAACCTCTGGTTGACCCTTGGCGCGGGGCGGGCGTATAATCGCGGCCCGCAGCGGGACAGCGAGCGCGGATTTGGACCACATGGATGACAGCTTCCCCAACATCGGCTCGATGAGCGACGAGGAGCTCAAAGCCGTGATCGCCGACCTCGCCGAGGAGGAGCGCGAGGTCTCCTACCGGCGCCGCATGCTGCATGGAAGGATCGACATCCTGCGCGCGGAGCTCGTCAACCGGCTGCGCAAGAAGCGCGAACAGGGAGACGTGCTGATCACCGGCGACGACGTCCAGAAGCTCACCGACATCCTCGTGGGCAAGGTTCCTGACGCCGACGAGGTGAGGTAGCGCGTGGCCGTGCACTGCCCGGAGTGCGGGTTCGTCAATCCCGAGGGCGCCAACTACTGCCAGAAGTGCGGCGCCTACCTCGTCCGCACCGAGGGTGAGGAGGAGCCCACGACCATGACCTACAAGGTCGACGAGACCGGCGAGTACCAGCCGGTCGACATCGACGAGGTCGTGGAGCAGGCGGGCGCCGCGCTCGTGATCCGGTCGGGCGGCGGGCGCTCGGGCGAGAGCTTCACGGTCGAGGGGGACCGCGTCGGGATCGGTCGCAGCCCCGATGCCGAGGTCTTCCTCGACGACGTCACCGTGTCGCGGAACCACGCCCTGATCGTGCGCCGTCAGGACGGCCTCTACATCGACGATCTCGGGTCGCTGAACGGCACCTACGTCAACCGCCGCCGGATCGAGTCGCACAAGCTCGACGACGGAGACGAGATCCAGATCGGCAAGTACAAGCTCAGCTACCTGGAGCGCTGACGTGGCGGTGGCCGCTCGCGACACGACCCAGTCGGCCGGCAAGGGCTCACACGGCGGGCGCTCGCGCTCGCGACCGCGCAAGGCGCTGACGATCGGCGCCGTGTGCAAGATCCTCGGCCAGGAGTTCGACGACATCTCGATATCCAAGATCCGCTACCTCGAGGAGCAGAAGCTGCTGTCGCCGCGGCGCACCCCGGGTGGGTACCGCCTCTACAGCCAGGCCGACGTCGATCGGCTGCGGACGATCCTGCGGATGCAGCGGGACGAGTTCCTGCCCCTGCGGGTCATTCGCCAAGAGCTCGCCGCCGGCGGGGGAGACGAGGCGTCGAAGCGCCGCGCCGCTCCCGGGACACACCGCCGCGCTGTCACCGTCGACACGCCGTCCGCGCACTACACGGCCGATGAGGTCATGGACCAGACGGGTGCGTCGGAGCGGCTGCTGGGCGAGCTCGAGGAGTACGGGATCATCGAGGCCGCGCGGCGCAATGGCGACCCCACCTACGACGAGACCAACCTCGAGATCGTGCGGGCCGCCGCCGAGCTCGCGCGGTACGGGGTCGCGGGACGGAACCTGCGCGTGTTCCGCACCTCCGCCGACCGCGAGGCCGCCCTGTTGCAACAGCTTCTGGGCCCGGCGCTGCGCTCCAACAGCCAGGCTCGGCGCAAGGAGGCGATCGAGAACCTGGAGAGCCTGGCCGCCGTGTGCACGCACCTCCAGCACCTGCTGCTGGTCAGGGATCTGCGCCGGCTCGCCGCCTAGGACCCGGCAGTCCCTCGGATGCCGACGGTGTCGAGACAGCGGGTGATCCGCGCTCCGGTCGAGGCGGTGTGGTCGGTGGTCTCCGACCCGTACCACATGCCGCGGTGGTGGCCGCGCGTGAGCAGAGTCGAGAACGTGCAGGGAGAGGGCGGCCAGCGGGCGCGGTGGACGGCTGTGCTCGGCACCGAGACCGGGCGCGGCGTGCGCGCCGACTACCGCTGCGTGAGCGCCGCCGAGAATGAGCGCTACTTGTGGGAGCAGGAGGTCGTCGACACCCCGTTCGAGCGCATCCTCAAGGCGGCCAGGACCGAGATCCGCCTGCGACCGTCGGACGGCGACACCGAGGTCGTGCTCGAGATCAGCCAGGCCCTGCGGGGGCTGTCCCGCCTCGGGGCGCCGTGGATGCGAAGGGCGACCGGGCGAACGCTCTCAGAGGCGCTCGAGGGCCTCGAGCGAGCGCTCGGGGACGACGGGGCCGCTCCGGTCGAGGCGCGGGCGTGACCGGGCCCAGCCCCTGGTGGGGGTGGGGGTCCGGAGGCGAGCGCGCTCCGCTGTCGCCCCACGCGATCGCGATGCTCGTCGAGCTCGTCGGCGAGGCGACGCCGACCCCCGCCGTCGACATCGACGACGTCGCGCTCCCTGACCCGGCGCCGATTCCCGACGCGATCGTCGACGCCGTCGGCGCCGCCAACGTGCTCACCGGAAAGCGGGACCGGGTCCGCCACGCCGCGGGGATGAGCTATCCGGATCTGGTGCGGCTGCGCACCGGCCGGCTCGACGACGCCCCGGACGCCGTCGTCGTGCCCCCCGACCGCGAAGCGGTCGTCGCCCTGCTGGAGGCGTGCGCCCGCGAGGCGGTGGCCGTCGTCCCATTCGGCGGTGGGACGAGCGTCGTCGGCGGCGTCGACCCCGGGCGGGAGTCGTTCGAGCGCCTCGTCAGCGTCGACCTGTCATCGCTGCGCTCGGTGTCCGTCGACGATCTCTCGCTGACGGCGCGACTCGGCCCCGGGCTCACCGGCGCCGACGCGGAGCGGGAGCTCGCCGCGCACGGGCTCACCCTCGGACACTTCCCGCAGTCGTTCGAGCGCGCGACGATCGGCGGCTTCGCGGCGACGCGCTCCGCGGGCCAGGCATCGAGCGGGTACGGCCGCTTCGACGCCCTGGTCACGAGCGCGTGCCTCGATGCGCCGGCGGGGGAGCTGCGCACCCGCGAGACGCCGCACACCGCGGCGGGGCCGGCGCTGCGCGAGGTGATCGTCGGCTCCGAGGGCACGCTCGGGGTGATCACCGAGGTCGACGTGCGCGTGCGCCGGGCGCCTGAGACACGTCGCTACGAGGGCTGGATCGCACCCGAGTTTGCGTCGGGCGTGGACATCATCCGCCGGCTCGCGCAGCAGGACGCGCTTCCGGACGTGATCCGGGTCTCCGATCGAGTCGAGACGAGAGTGTCGCTGGGGCTCGCCGGGGCGCGGGGCGTCCGGCGCCGCGCGTTCGACGCGTACCTGGATCTTCGGAGGCGATCCGACGGCTGCATCGTGATCGCCGGCTGGGAGGGCGAGGGCGAGGCGGTCGCGCGGCGTCGCGCGCTCGGCCACCGGGTGCTGCGGCACGGCGGCGCGGCCTCCCTCGGCGCCGGTCCCGGCCGTGCGTGGTACCGGGGGCGCTACCGGGGCCCGCACCTGCGCGACGAGCTGCTCGACCTCGGGTACATGGTCGAGACGCTCGAGACGGCCCACACGTGGTCGCGGCTCGAGGGCCTGTACGCCGCGGTCAGGGACGCGATCGAGTCGGCGCTCGCGAGCGCCGGCATGGCCGGGATCGTCTTCTGCCACCTCTCGCACGCGTACCGCGACGGCGCCTCGCTGTACTACACGTTCCTCGCTCCGAGTCGGCCGGGATACGAGATCGATGGATGGCGAGCCGTGAAGCGGGCCGCGTGCGAGGCGATCGTCGCGACCGGCGGGACGATCACGCACCACCACGGCATCGGCCGCGACCACGCCCCCTACATGCGCGACGAGGTCACCGGCCTCGGCGTCGAGGCTCTGCGCGCCGTCAAGGAGCGTCTCGACCCGACCGGGATCATGAACCCGGGGAAGCTGCTCCCGGGTTAGGGCTGGCCGCCGCCTCCGCCGCCGCCCTGGGTGACCGGGATCTCGCCTCGCAGCACGCTCTCGCCCTGGTAGCGGAGGATCGGTCGCTCGTCTTGGACCGCCTTCTCGAGGTCGGACAGCAGGGACCGGTTCTGGCTCAGGGAGATGTCGACGAACCTCGCCCGGCTTGCGAGCGGGATCGCGAACTGAGGGATCGGGAACCTGTCCGAGAATCCCCCGTCCGCCCCCACCTGGAGCGGCGACAGCGGGTAGCCCTGGTTGGCACTCAGCAGGAGCCACACCACGTATGTCTCACCCTCGGCGGGCGCCTCCAGCCCGCTGAGCTCGAGCTCGACGAACGGCTGGTCCTCGGTCGCGAGCCCGAACCGGGCCTCGCCGGTTCCGTCGGCGCCGCGCTGTGGCCGCAGGGGAACGGTCTCCAGGACCTCCTCGCCGGCGGCCGTCGTGGTGTCGGCGACGGGCTCGGAGTCATCGCCGCCTCCGAACGCGCCAGTCAGGGCGAGCACGACGGCGACCAGTATCACGGCCGATGCGGCAAGAGCCACGATCGCCTGCTGCTGGCGGCGCGAGAGGGTATCGCGCAGGCGCGCGGCGCGAGAGGGGGAGGGAGGGCCCGCCTCGCCGGCGGGGGATTCGTCGGCCGCGCGCGGCCTCTCGGCTTGCCGGCGGCCGAGCACGCCCCGGCGCTCCCGGGGAGTCGGGAGCTCCGGCAGGCGGGCGTCCGGCGCAAGCTCCCGCAGCCGCTCGACGAGCTGGGCGGCCAGTCGCCGCGACTCGGGATCGCTCTGGAGCTCGCGGACGGCGTCGGCGCGGCCGATCGGGTCGGCCTGGCCCAGCAGGAAGTCGGTGAGGCCGACCTTGGCGTCCGGATCCGCGCCGCCGAGGTCGGCCAGCGCCGCGCGGGCTCTGGCCCGCACCTCGTCCACGCCGACGCCGAGGACCGAGGCGATGTCCTCGTAGCTCTGCCCCCGCTCGAGCACGAGCTGGAGCATGGCGCGCTGGTCGGCGCTGAGCGGCATTCCGGAAGCCTACGGGCTCGACGTCGTGATCGGCGCAGCGGGATAAGGTCGTCCGGATGCCCTCGACAGCGCGCCCACGGTGCTGACGGAGTCGGCGCTCGCGCGGCCGCGCGCCACACTCGCGATCGTCGCCGGCGGGCTGGTGCTCGCGGCGGCGCTGGCGATCGGCACCGCCGGTCGCGTCGGCCTCGCTCCCGCGGACGCGGTGCGCTCGGAGAGCGAGCGCGTCGCGGACCGCCTCGTGGACCGCCTGGGGCACGAGCCCGCCCCCGGCGTGGTGGTCGTGGCGTCCAGCCGCGAGTCGATCGACTCGGCCGTCTCGCGCGTGACGCTCGACGTGCTGTCGAGCCGGCTTCAGACGACGCCGGGGGTGGTCGCGGTGGAGCGGGGGCCGGTGTCGCGCGACGGCCGCACCACGGCGCTGACGGCCTACTTCCGCGACGACGACCCCGGCGCGTCTGCGCACGCGCTCGGCGAGCTCCGCGACGGACTCGACCCGGGTGGCCTCGAGATCGCCGTTGGAGGGCAGGCGGGGGTGCTCGACGACGCGCGGCGAGGCCTGTGGGTGGAGCTGGGGCCGCTCGAGCTGCTCGCGCTCCCCGCGACGGTGCTGGTCCTGGCGCTCGCCTTCGGGGTGCGGCTGGCCGCCGCGCCCGCGCTGTCGGTCGCCGGCGGCGTGCTCGGGAGCGCGGGCGCGACAGGGGTGATCAACGAGCTGGTGCCGGTATCGGCCGTCGCGTTCGCCGCAGGATCCGTCGTGGCGACGGTCCTCGGGATCGAGGCGAGCCTCGCGATCGTGACGCGCTATCGGCGGGAGGCGTCCGCGCTCGGAGGCGGCGAGGACGCGCTGCGGTCGACGATGGCGTCGACGGGGCGCACGGTGACGTTCGCCGCGCTGGCGGCGGTCGCAGTCTCCGCGTGCGCCGCCTTCGTCCCGGTGCTCGACGCGCGCTCGGTTGCCCTCGGTGGCGTGCTCGCGGCGCCGCTGACCGCGGCCGCAGCGCTGGCCGCGACGCCGAGCATCCTCGTGCTCGCCGAGCGCGCGCGACCGACCCCGATCAGCCCGGCACCGCCGGAGGCGCGCCAGGGCGTGTCGGGTCGGATCGAGCTCGCCGTGCTGCGGTGGAGGGCGCTGGTGCCGGTGGTGGTCCTGGCCCCCGTCGCGGCGCTCGTCGCGCTCGCCGCACCGGGCTGGGATGCGGAGACCGTCCCGCTGAACTCCGCGGCGCTGCCCGACGACGCCGACGCGCGGCGGGCGGAGGCTCGGATCGTCTCGGCCCTCGGCTCGGAGGTGACCGCGCCAGCCATCGTCGATCCCGGGGACGAGGCGAGCGGCGGCGTCGAGCGACGCCTGGCGAGCCGGGCCGGCGTCGCCGGCGTCGGGCGATCGCCCCTCACAGGCTCGGCGCCGCGGCTCGTCGCCGCGACCGAGGCCCGGCCGGGCTCGCTCGGCGCACGCGATGCCGTCGGGTCGCTTCGCGACGCGGGCGTCGAAGTGGGCGGGAGGGACGCGGAGGCGCTGGACGCCGATCGCGCCCTGTGGAGGTGGCTGCCGGTCGCCGGGGCGGCGGGCGCGATCGCCCTCGGAGGCGTCGTGCTGATCGCATTCGGCGGGGCGCTGTCCCGTACGCGCAGGGCGCTGTGCGCGGCCCTCCTGAGCATCGCGTCGCTGCTTCCCGCCGCGGCCGCCGGGGGCCTGCTCGTGCTCGTGTTCGGCGACGGACGGCTGGCGGGGCCGCTCGACTACCAGCCGCTGGGCGGCCCGATCCTCGGCGCGCTCGTCGCCTCACTCGCGATCGTCGGCACCGTGTCCGCCCTGCGCACGGCGACGCTGGCGGCCGCGAGCGCCGAGCCTCCGCGACCGCGTGTAGAGCCGGAGGCGTCGCTTGCGGCGACGAGCGCGGGCGCCCTCGACACGGCGGCGGCCGCGACCGTGGTCGCGGCCGTGGGGGCTGCCGTGTTGCTGGGATCGGACCTGCTCGCCGCGCAGCAGCTCGGCCTCGGGGTGGCCGCCGGCGTCGTTTTCGACGTGGTCCTGGTGCGGGCGCTCGTCGGGCCGGGCCTGATTCGCCTTTTCTGGTGAACTTCGCGGCCATGCGCCAGGGCGAGGAAGCCGGCACGGACGCGCTCGGCGAGCTGATCGGCATCGAGCACCTCGACGCCGGCGACGGCGAGGCGCGGGCGAGGGTCGCGGTCGCCGACCGGATCCTGCAGCCCTACGGGCTCGTGCACGGCGGCGTCTACCCGGTCGTCGTCGAGACGATCTGCTCGAAGGCGACCCATGAAGCGGTCGCGGAGGAGGGAAAGGTCGCGCTCGGCCAGTCGAACAGCGTCACGTTCCTGCGCCCGATCTCGGCCGGCCACGTGAACGCGTTCGCCCGCGCGCGCCACCGGGGACGCACCTCGTGGGTGTGGCAGGTGGAGATCACCGACGACGACGGCCGCCTGTGCGCCCTCGGGGAAATGGTCGTAGCCGTGCGCGAGCGCTAGCCGCGGTAGCGATTGGTGATCGGGAGCCGCCGGTCGCGGCCGAATGCCTTCGGCGTGATCTTGATCCCCGGGGGCGCCTGGCGGCGCTTGTACTCGGCCCGGTCGACCATCGTGATGACCTCGTCCACGACCGCCTGCGGATGGCCGGCTGCGACGATCTCGTCCGCGCCCTGATCGCGCTCGACGTACGCTTCCAAGATTCCGTCCAGGACCTCGTACGGCGGCAGTGAGTCCTCGTCGAGCTGGTCGGGCCGCAGCTCCGCCGACGGAGGGCGCTCGAGCACCGAGTCGGGGACGAGCTCGCGCTCCTCGAGGCCGTTGCGGTAGCGGACCAGCCGGTAGACCAGCGTCTTGAAGCAGTCCTTGATCACCGCGAACCCACCCGCCATGTCGCCGTACAGAGTCGCGTAGCCGACCGAGAGCTCGCTCTTGTTGCCGGTCGTCAGGACCAGCCACCCGAACCTGTTCGACAGCGCCATCACGAGGTTGCCGCGGATTCGGGCCTGGATGTTCTCCTCGACGTGATCGGGCGCGGTCGCCTCGCCCGGCGCCGGGTTCGGGCTCCCCGCCGGCGCTGGCGCCCTCGCGGGGCTCTGCGGCGAATCCTCGAACGCGTCCTGCAGAAGGTCGGCGTAGGCGCGCATCGCGGGCTCGATCGGGACCTCGATCAACTCCACGCCGAGGTTGGCGGCGGTCTTGCGTGCGTCCGCCTGCGTCCTCTCGCTCGAGTACGGAGAGGGCATCACCACGCAGGTGACCCGCTCCGGCCCGAGCGCGTCGCTCGCCACCAGCGCGACGAGCGAGGAGTCGATCCCGCCCGAGAGCGCCAGCACGGCGTGCTCGAAGCCGTTCTTCTCGACGTAGTCCCGCAGCCCGAGCTTGAGGGCCTCGTACACCTCCGCGTCCTCGGCAAGGGGCTCGGGCAGCCGCCCCGGCTTCGATCCCTCCGGCTCGGGAACGTCGGCGGCAGCGATGATCGTCGCGTCCATGCCCGCCGGGACCTCGGCGGGACGTCGCTCGGCTCCCGACGGGGGCTGCTCTACGTCGCACACCAGCAGCTCCTCCTCGAACGCCGCCGCACGGGCCACGGTCTCGCCTTCATCGTCGACAACGACGCTGTGGCCGTCGAAGATGAGCTCGTCCTGTCCGCCGACTGCGTTGCACAACGCGATCGCGGCGCCGACCTCCCGCGCGCGGGCCGCGACGATCTCGCGCTCGCGCTGCATCCCCTTGCCGCGGTGGTAGGGGGAGGCGGACGCGTTGACGATCAATCCCGCGCCGGCCAGAGCCTCGGCCGCGGCCGGCGGCCCCGGGAACCAGATGTCCTCGCAGATCGTCAGCCCGACAACCCGCCCGCCAACCTCGATCAACGCAGGGGAGGGCCCGGGCTCGAAGTAGCGGCGCTCGTCGAACACGCCGTAGTTCGGGAGCAGCATCTTGGTATAGGTGGCCTTGACCTCGCCGTCGGCCAGCACGCCGAGCGCGTTGTGGACGAAGCCGTCGACCGCGGCGAACCCGACGAGCGCCACGATCTCATCGACCTCGGCGGCGATCTCCTCCAGCGCCCGGCGGTTGGCGTCGAGGAAGTGCCGCTTCAGCAGCAAGTCCTCGGGCGGGTACCCGGGGATCGCAAGCTCGGGGAGGACGACGAGTTGCGCGCCGTCGGCGCGCGCGGCGCCGATCGCCTCGGTGATCCGCGCTGCGTTGCCCTCGATGTCGCCCACCGTCGGGTTGATCTGGGCGAGCGCGATGCGCAGCGATTGCTCTGCCATGGGGCAAGTATGGCGTTACGCTCGGCTCCGTGGACGAGGCGAGCGACACCAGCGTGCACACGTTCCTGTTCGCCGATCTGGCCGGCTTCACGGCGTTCACCGAGGCCCACGGAGACGAGCGGGCGGCGGACCTGGTTGCGGCGTTCTGTGGCGCTCTTCGTGGCCTGCTGCCCGACCACCGCGCGGAGGAGGTCAAGGCGATCGGCGACGCGATGATGCTGCGGTCCCCGGACGCGGGGCTCGCGATCGAGCTCGGGCTACGAGCGGTGCACGACGTCGGCGCGCAACACGGCGTTCCGGGCGTGCGTGTCGGGATGCACACCGGCCACGCCGTCGAGCGCAAGGGCGACTGGTACGGCGCGACCGTGAACGTGGCGGCGCGCGTCACCGATGTCGCGGGCGGGGGAGAGGTCGTGGCGACCGAGGCCACGATCGAGGCCGGCCGGCCGCACGGTATCGAGCTTCGTGCCCGCGGACGCCACCGGCTCCGCAACGTCGCCGAGCCGGTCGCGATCTTCACGGTGCTCCGCGCGGGAGAGCGGGGCGCGGGAGGGCTGCCGATCGATCCCGTCTGCCGGATGGCGGTGGACCCCGCTCGAGCGGCCGGAACGCTGGTCCACGGGGGCACCGAGCACCACTTCTGCTCGCTGGCCTGCGCCCAGACCTTCGCCGCTCACCCGGAGCGGTACGCGGCGACTTGACGGTGCAGGGTCATCGCAGCACCGTTGCGGCGGACGACCCGAACGGATAGCGTCCGGTCAGCATGACCGCCACCCAGGCGCGACAGGTGCTTATGGCCAACGCCGCCTTCGACTTCGTCGCGGGGCTCCTGCTGCTCGCGGGGACCTGGGACGGGTTGTGGGACGCGCTCGACCTGCCGCAGGGCCAGCCCGCCTTGTTCGTGCAGGTCGGCGGCGCGGCCTTGGTCGGCTGGGCTTACCTGCTCTGGCGAGCGGCAGACGCGCCGCCGCTTCGCGCACCCGTCGCTCTTGCGGGCGCGATCGCCGACGCGCTTGCCTCGCTGGTCGTGCTGATCTGGCTCGTGACGGGCGAGCTTCCCGACGACGTTGACACGCTCGGCACCATCCTCCTAATCGCGCTGGTTGTGGTGCTTGGCGTGTCCGCTGTGTTCAAGGCCATCGTTGCGAGAGAGCGCCC
>DATHVJ010000092.1:0-25676 GCA_035461345.1 Solirubrobacterales bacterium
GCGCTTCGCATTGATCTCCCGGTGGAAGAGTCGCGGACCGAGTCCGCCCTGATCCTCGAGGTGCAGCAGCACCTCGGCGACGATCGCGTCCGCGCGGTCGCGATGGACTCCACCGACGGCCTCCAGCGCGGCCAGACGGTCGTCGACACCGGCAGCCCGATCACCGTCCCGGTCGGTGAGAAGACCCTCGGCAGGCTGTTCAACCTGCTCGGGGAGACGATCGACGAGGGCGAGGAGGTCGAGACCGAGGAGCGGTGGCCGATCCACCGCTCCGCGCCGGAGGCCGACGAGCTGACCCCCACCCAGGAGATCCTCGAGACCGGGATCAAGGTGATCGACCTGCTCGCGCCGTACGCGAAGGGCGGCAAGGTCGGCCTGTTCGGGGGCGCCGGTGTCGGCAAGACCGTGCTGATCCAGGAGCTGATCCGCAACATCGCCGAGGAGCACGAGGGGCTGTCGGCTTTCTGCGGCGTGGGCGAACGGTCCCGCGAGGGCAACGACCTGTGGCTCGAGATGAAGGAGTCCGGCGTGCTCGAGAAGACGATGCTCGTGTTTGGCCAGATGAACGAGCCGCCGGGGGCGCGGCTGCGGGTCGGCCTATCGGGGCTGACGATGGCCGAGTACTTCCGCGAGGCCGGCGGCCAGGACGTGCTGCTGTTCATCGACAACATCTTCCGCTTCGTCCAGGCGGGCTCGGAGGTCTCCGCGCTGCTGGGGCGGATGCCGTCGGCGGTCGGCTACCAGCCGACTCTGGAGACCGAGATGGGCGAGCTCCAGGAGCGGATCACCTCGACCCAGCGCGGGTCGGTGACCTCGGTGCAGGCGATCTTCGTCCCGGCCGACGACATCACCGACCCGGCGCCGGCGTCGGTGTTCGCCCACCTCAACGCGACCACCGTGCTGTCGCGGTCGATCTCCGAGAAGGGGATCTACCCGGCCGTGGACCCGCTCGACTCGACCTCGACGATCCTCAAGCCCGACATCCTCGGGGAGGAGCACTACCGCACCGCGACCGAGGTCCAGGAGGTGCTGCAGCGATACAAGGAGCTGCAGGACATCATCGCCATCCTCGGGATCGACGAGCTCTCCGACGAGGACAAGCAGACGGTCTCGCGCGCGCGCAAGATCGAGCGCTTCCTGTCGCAGCCGTTCTTCGTCGCCGAGGCGTTCACCGGCCGGTCGGGCGAGTACGTGCCGGTCGACGAGACCGTGCGCGGGTTCAAGGAGATCGTCGACGGGAAGCACGACGACATCCCCGAGCGCGCCTTCTACATGAAGGGCTCGATCGACCAGGTGATCGAGGAGTCGCGCGGGCTCGACGAGGGCGGCGACGAGGGGTAGGACCGATGGCGGACGAGCACAGGCTGCACGCCGAGGTCCTCACCCCCGAGGGCCCGGTGTTCGAGGGCGAGGTGCATCAGCTATCCACCCGCACCGTGGTCGGTGAGATCGGCGTGCTCGCGAACCACGTTCCGCTCGTCGCCCGGCTGGTGCCGGCGGAGCTGCGGCTGCACCTCTCGGAGGGCGACGCGGACACCAGGCGCTGGGCCCAGGCGGAGGGGTGGCTCGAGGTGTTCGCGAACCGCGCTCTGGTGCTGATCGGCGAGGCGATTCCGCCCGACCAGCTCGACGCGCCGGAGCTCGAGCAGCGCCTTGCCGACGCCGAGCAGCGCCTTGCCGACGCCGAGCAGGGCAGCGCGACCTACGAGCAGGCGGAGCGGGACAAGGCCCGCGCCGAGGCGTTCCTCGGGGTCGCCCAGAAGAAGTAGAAGCGCGTGGACGAACGCGCGCTCACCGAGAAGCTGATCGCCTACGACACCTCCGACGCGGAGGGGATCAGGCTGGCGGCGGGGTTCGTCAAGGGATGGCTCGAGGCTCGTGACATCGAGGCGCGCCAGATCGACGTCCGCGGGCTTCCGGTGACGATCGCCGAGGTCGGCCCGGCCGACGGCCCGACCGTGCTTCTGCACGGTCATCTCGACGTCGTACCGGGCCGCCCGGGTCAGTTCGAGCCGCGGGTCGACGGCGACCGCCTGCTCGGTCGAGGCGCGTACGACATGAAGGGCGCCCTGGCGGCGATGCTGCTCGCGCTGCACGACCTCCGGGACGAGGCGGGGGTGAGGATCCGGCTTGGGGTGGTGCCGGACGAGGAATCCGAGGAAGAGGCGGAGCGGGGCAGCGACCATCTCGTCCGCGAGGGGTTCGTGGGCGACTTCGTGATCACCGGCGAGCCGACCGACATGCACATCGGCATCCAGGCGAAGGGTGTGCTCGCAATCCGGCTCGAGGTCAACGGGCGCGCCGCACACGGCGCGACCCCGTGGCTGGGCGAGAACGCGATCCTCAAGGCACTCGACGTGTTTCGGGCGATCGAGTCGCTACCTTTTGCGCGGCAGAGCTCCGAGCTGTTCGACCGCCCGTCGATAAACCTCGGACGCATCCTGGGCGGGGATGCGCTCAACAAGGTGCCCGACACTTGCGTGATCGATGTGGACATCCGCTACCTGCCGCGGCAGGACGCATCGGCGATCCTCGAGCAGGTGCGTGAGATGAAGGGTGCGAGCGTGATCTCCACCTTCTCGCGGCCCCCGGCGGCTGTCGACGAAAACTCGGTCTTCGTCCGGGCGCTGTCCGACGCCGCCGCGCCGCAACTCGGCGGCGAGGTCCTGAGCGTCGGACGCGACGGGGCGTCGGATGCGGTTTCGTTCCTGCGCGCCGGGATCCCCGCCGTCGAGTTCGGTCCGACCGGCGGGGGGCACCACGGCCCCGACGAGTGGGTGGCGATCTCCTCGCTGGCGGACTACCGCCGCGCGCTGACCGACTTCGTCGCCGGGCTGCCGGAGCGGCTGGCAGCAGCGGAGGGGTCGAGATGACGACCAACGGTCCCTTCGACCACGAGCACGACGACGAGTTCGGGCGCGAGAATGAGAAGAGCGCCGAGTTCGCGAGCGAACTCGGCGGTGACGGGCAGGACGAGGGAGCGGAAGCGAGGGAGCCCGGCGGGGACCCGGTCGAACCGGACGCGCTAGCGGAGGATTCGACCGGAAATGACGGGGACCCGGTCGAACCGGACGCGCGAGCGGAGGATTCGACCGGAAATGACGCCGACCCCGACGCGCCCGGACGCGAGGCGGCGGACCCGCCCGGCGTTGATGGTGACCCGGCCGAACCGTACGCGCCAGCGGACGGGCCCAGCGGTGACCCGGCCGCGCCCGGACGCGAAGCGGAGGACGCGGCCGGCCTGACCGAGGAGTTCGAGACGGAGTTCGGCGACGAGTTCGGCGCCGACGTCGCCGACGAGCTGGAGCCCGACCCGGAGCCGGAGGCCGAGGAGGACGAGCCTGGCCGCGAGCAGCCTCCCGAGCCGCAGGGTGGCCGCGAGCAGCCTCCCGAGTCGCAGGATGGTCCCGAGCAGGATGTGCCGGACGTCACCGCACAGGAGACGGTGGAGGCGGATGTGCTTGCGCTCGGCGATCAGGAGGAGGCACGGGAGCGCGCACAGCGGGAGGCCGCGGCTGAAGCGGAGGCCGTGGAGGCCGGCGGGGAGACCGAGGAGGAAGCCGAGGAAGAGGCCGAGGGGGAGGAGCCGCAGGAAGGGGAGGCGCCGGAGCCGACCGGCGTGGCGGTCGCGGCAGCGCCCGCGGAGGAGCCCCCGAAGGCGGCGCTGTGGCCCCGCTTTCTCGCCGCGTCGCTTGTGATCGTGATCTCGGTCGCGACGGCGACGTCCGTGAGCCTCCTGCTCTACCTCTCCGATATCGCCAAGGGCCTGGGAGGGCTTCCCGGCGTCCAGGACCAGCTCGAGGCGGTCGAGGGTGGCGATCCGCAGAACATCCTCGTGCTGGGTTCGGACAAGCGGCCCGACCTCAAGGGGGACCCGGGCAGGTCCGACACGACGATGCTGCTGCGGCTGGACCCCGACAACAACGCGATCGCCCTCCTGTCCCTGCCTCGGGACCTAAAGGTCAACATTCCCGGATACGGCGTCGGCAAGCTCAACGACGCCTACACGGTCGGCGGTCCCAAGAAAACGCTCCAGGTCGTCACGGGGCTGACGGGGGTCAAGATCCATCACGTCGTCAACGTCGACTTCGCGGGGTTCGAGAAGGCGATCAATGCCATCGACTGCGTCTACGTCGACGTCGACCGCCGCTACTTCAACTCCAACGAGGCCCTGGCCACCGACGAGTTGTACGCGGAGATCGACATCAAGGCCGGCTACCAGATGCTGTGCGGGGAGCGCGCGCTCCAGTACGTGCGCTACCGCCACACCGACAACGACATCGTGCGCGCCGCCCGCCAGCAGGACTTCCTGCGCGAGGCGCGCCAGAAGATCGGCCCCACGCGGCTGTTCCGCGATCGCGAGGAGCTGATCGACATCTTCAAGAAGTACACAACCTCCGACATCGACAACGAGTTCACGATGCTCGACGTGCTGAAGACGTTCCTCGGCGCCGCGGACGCCCCGGTACAGCAGATTCACTTCAAGGGCAACCTGGGCGACTCGTACGTCACCGCGTCCAACGAGCAGATACAGAAGGCCGTCGAGCAGTTTCTCGGAATTCAGGACACACCCGGCCCGCTCGGCGGCGAGGGCGGCGGGAAGCCGAAGCAGCACAAGAAGAAGAAGAAGCCCGACTCCGACGGCCCGGCGCTCACAGACGTGGCCGGATTCGCCGCCCCGTACGCTGAGCAGTACGCGCCCGAGGTCGGCTTTCCGGTCTTCTTCCCGACCAAGCTCGTGCCGGGCAGCGACGTCACCGACGAGTCGCGCGAGTACAAGCTCGCCGACGAGGGCGGCAAGGTCCACCGCGCCTACAAGCTCGTGTTCTCGATTCCGGGCGCCGCCGTGCCGTTCGAGTACTACGGCCTGATGGGCACGACGTGGACGGACCCGCCGATCCTCGACAACCCGAGCGAGACGCGCGAGATCGGCGGCCGCGAGTACGACCTGTTCTTCGACGGCGACCGCCTGCGGATGATCGCGTGGCGCACGAACAACGCCGCGTACTGGCTCAACAACACCCTCCTCCAGACGCTCGAGGAGGACGAGATGATCGCGATCGCCGACTCGATGGACGAGGTCGCGCCCCCGAAGAAGAAGAAGAAGTAGCACCGCGAGCGCCCGGCGGTGAACGAGAGCAAGGAGTCGATCGGGGTCGTGGGGACCGGCTGGGTCGGGCTGGTCACGGCGACGTGCTTCGCCGAGCTCGGGCACCGGGTGGTGGCGGTCGACATCGACTCGGAGAAGGTCGAGGCGCTGCGCCGCGGCGAGACCCCGATTCACGAGCCCAAGATCGACGAGCTGCTGGCCCGCAACCGGGAGCGGCTCACGTTCACGACCGAGCTCGGCGACGCGCTGGATGCGGCGCGGCTGCTGTTCGTGTGCGTCGACACGCCGCCGACCTACTCGGGTGACGCGGACCTCTCCCGCGTCCAGGCGGTCGTCGAGGCCCTCGGTGACGACGGCGAGCACGCGCTGGTGATGAAGAGCACCGTCCCCGCCGGGACGGGGGCCGCGATCCGCCGCGACCTTCCGGACATCGCGTACGTGTCGTGCCCGGAGTTCCTCAAGGAGGGGTCGGCGATCGACGACTTCATGCACCCCGACCGTGTGGTCATCGGTGCCGACCCGGGGGACGAGTGGGCCGCGGACGCGGTCGCGGCGACCTACGAGCCTCTCGGCGGCGAGATGGTCCGGACCGACGTGGCGAGCGCCGAGATGATCAAGCTCGCGTCGAACGCGTTCCTGGCGACGAAGATCTCGTTCATCAACGAGATCGCGAACGTCTCCGAGGAGGTGGGAGCGGACGTGACCGAGGTCGCGCGGGGTATGGGGCTCGATCAGCGGATCGGGCACTCGTTCCTCCGGGCGGGCATCGGATACGGCGGCTCATGCTTCCCGAAGGACCTGAAGAGCCTCAAGCAGCTCGCCGGCAACACCGGCTACCACTTCCAGCTCCTCACCGCGGTGATCGAGGTCAACGAGCTTCAGAAGCGGCGTCTGCTGAAGAAGCTCGAGAAGCACCTCGGCTCGCTCGCGGGCCGCAAGGTCGCCCTGCTCGGCCTCGCGTTCAAGCCCGACACCGACGACATGCGCGAGGCCTCGAGCCTCGTGCTTGCGTCGAGACTGAGGGGAGAGGGTGCCTCGGTTCGGGCGTACGACCCGGTCGCGGAGCGGCCGGCCCGCGAGCTGCTCCCCGACGTCGAGTTCTGCGCCTCGGTGGAGGAGGCTCTGGAGGGCGCCGACGCCGCCGTCCTCGTCACCGAGTGGCCGGAGTTCGGGGAGATCGACTGGGACGCCGCACGGGAGCGGATGGCCACGCCCCTGGTCGTCGACGGGCGCAATTTCCTCGACCCCGACGCCGTGCGGGCGGCGGGTCTCACCTACGAGGGAATCGGGCGGCGGGGGAGCGGCGCCGGCGCGCAGGGCGAATCCTGATGCAGGCGCTGATCCTCGTCGGCGGCGAGGGGACGCGGCTGCGCCCCCTCACGCTCACGGTTCCGAAGCCCGTGGTGCCGCTCGTCGACAGGCCGTTCATCCGCTACATGATCGAGTGGCTCGCCCGCCACGGCGTCGACGACATCGTTCTGGCGTGCGGCTTCCTGGCCGCGGGAGTGCGCGACGTGCTCGGGGAGGGCGGAGGTGGCGGGCCGCGGCTGCGCTACGTCGAGGAGCCCGACGCGCGCGGGACCGCCGGCGCGATCAAGTTCGCCGAGCGCCTGCTCGACGACCGCTTCCTCGCCCTGAACGGCGACGTGCTGACGGACCTCGACCTGACGGCGCTGATCGAGCTCCACGAGCAGCGTGACGCGCGCGCCACGCTCGCCCTGTACCCGGTCGAGGACCCGAGCGCGTACGGGCTCGTTCGCCGCCGCGAAGACGGTGAGATCACGGAGTTCCTGGAGAAGCCCGAACCTGACCAGATCGACACCGATGAGGTCAACGCCGGGGCGTACATGCTCGAGAAGTCGATCCTCGACCTCGTCCCCGACGGCAGGGAGGTCTCGATCGAGCGCGAGGTCTTTCCGCGGCTGGTCGGCGACGGGCTGTACGGGCGTCGATTGCCCGGCTACTGGATGGACATCGGCACCCCGGACCGCTACCTGCAGGCGAGCTGGGACATCCTCGAGCGCCGCGTCGAGACCGACGTGGGTGCGCTGGTGGACGGCGACGGGCTGGCGATCGACCCCGACGCCGTCGTCGTCGACGGGGCGGCCGTCGCGCCGCCGGCGTTCCTGGAGCAGCGCTCGCACGTCGCCGACGGCGCCCGGGTCGGCGCCCGGGCGGTGCTCGGCCCCGCCTGCGAGGTCTCCGAGGGCGCGGTGGTCGAGGGCTCGGTGCTGCATCGCGGCTGCTCGATCGGGCGCGACGCGAAGGTGACCGGCGCGATCCTCGGCGGCGGAGTCGAGGTCGGCGAGCGAGCCACGGTGCGGGACGGCGCCGTGGTCGGAGAGGGCGCCCGGATCGCCTCGGGCACCGAGGTCGGCGAGAACGGACGGGTCAACCCGGCGGCGACGGTCGAGTGACGGGCGCGCGGGACATCCGCTCCGGAGACCCCGGCAACCAGCTCGACGCCGTGCTGGCGCTCCCCGACCATCTGCGCGACGCGCTGTGGCGGGTCGACTCCGCGCGGCTCGAGGGATGGCGGAGCTCGGGCCTGATCGTGTGCGGGATGGGGGGGTCGGCGATCGGGGGCGACCTGGCCGCGGCCGCGCTGGGCGACCGCCTCAGCTTTCCGCTCAGCACCGTGCGGGAGTACGGGCTGCCCGGGTGGACGCCGCCCGACCGGACGGTGCTGTGCTCGAGTTACTCCGGGAACACCGAGGAGACGCTGGGCTGCTACGCGGCCGCGGACGCACTGGGCGCGAGGCGGGTCGTCGCCACCACAGGAGGACAGCTCGCCGAGGCGGCGCGGCGCGACGGGGTGCCGGTGGTCGGGCTACCGGCGGGTCTTCAACCTCGCGCGGCGGTCGGCTACATGTTCGCCGTCGCCGTCGAGATCGCGGCGCTGTGCGGGACCGGGCTGCCGATCCGCCCCGAGATCGACAGCTCCGCCGTCCACCTCGAGCGCGAGCGCGAGCGACTCGTCGAGCGCGCCGAGGAGGTCGCCGCGGAGCTGGACGGCACGGTCCCGCTGATCTACGGAGGAGACCTCACGGCCCCGGTCGCGTACCGCTGGAAGTGCGAGCTGAACGAGAACGCGAAGCTGCCGGCGTTCTCGAACGAGCTCCCCGAGCTCGACCACAACGAGATCGTCGGCTGGGAGGGTGCCGGGTACGCCGGGGCGCGGTTCGGCGCTGTGTTCCTCGAGGATCGCGACCAGCACCCTCGCCAGCGCCAGCGCTTCGAGCTCACCGCGAAGGTGATCGCCGACAGCGCCGCCGCGGTCGTGCGCCTGGAGACCGAGGGCGACACCGCCACCGAGCGCCTCCTGTGGACCGTGATGCTGGGCGACCTCGTCTCCCTGCACCTGGCCGCCCGTCGCGGCGTCGATCCGACCCCGATCGAGTCGATCGACCGCCTCAAGTCCGCGCTCGGGCCGCGGTAACCCAACTATCCTTCGGCGTCCACGCGAGGAAAGGAAGCGAATTTGGCAACGGCCTCCAAGAGCTATGACATCGCCGACATCGCGCTGGCCGACGACGGCCAGCGGCGGGTGGAGTGGGCGGACAGGCACATGCCGGTCCTGCGCCAGATCCGCGAGCGGTTCGAGGCGGAGCGGCCCCTCGACGGCGTGAGGATGGCGTGCTGCCTGCACGTGACGAGCGAGACGGCGAACCTCGTGCGGGCGCTGCTCGCCGGAGGGGCGGACGTGACGCTGTGCGCCTCGAACCCGCTGTCGACCCAGGACGACGTCGCGGCCGCCCTCGTCGATCGCTACGGCGCCCAGGTGTACGCGATCAACGGCGAGGACAACGACACCTACTACCGCCACATCTACTCCGCCGTCGACGCCCATCCCCAGATCACGATGGACGACGGCGCCGACGTCGTCGGCGTGCTGCACGGGGAGCGGACCGAGCAGCTCGCCGAGGTGCTCGGCGGGACGGAGGAGACGACGACCGGCGTCATCCGGCTGAAGGCGCTGGAGGCCGAGGGGAAGCTCGGTTACCCGATCATGGCCGTCAACGACGCCGTCACGAAGCACTTCTTCGACAACCGCTACGGCACCGGCCAGTCGACACTCGACGGGATCATCCGCGCGACCAACGTCCTGATCGCGGGGCTGCGAATCGTCGTGATCGGCTACGGCATGTGCGGCAAGGGCGTCGCAATGCGCGCCAAGGGCCACGGCGCCCACGTCATCGTCTGCGAGGTCGATCCGCTGCGCGCGCTCGAGGCGCTGATGGATGGGTTCGAGGTGATGCGCGGGGTCGACGCGGCGCCGGTCGGGGACGTGTTCGTTTCGGTGACCGGGAACCGGGACGCGGTCAACGGTGAGATGTTCGAGCGCATGAAGTCCGGCGCGATCGTGTGCAACTCGGGTCACTTCGACGTCGAGGTCAATAAGGGCGAGCTCGACGCGATCACCGAGGAGACCTTCGAGACGCGCCCGTTCGTCGAGGGTCACCGGACCAAGGACGGCCGCGAGATCTTCCTGCTCGCGGACGGGCGCCTGGTCAACCTCGCGGCGGCCGAGGGCCACCCGGCGGCGGTGATGGACATGAGCTTCGCCAACCAGGCGCTGTGCTCCGAGCACATGGTCGTGAACCACGCCTCGCTGGAGAAGCGCGTGTACCCGGTTCCCGACGAGATCGACCGCGAGATCGCGCGGCTCAAGCTGGCGTCGCGGGGCGTCGAGATCGACGACCTGACCGAGGCCCAGCGCAAGTACCTGGCCTCCTGGAACCAAGGGACCTGAATCAAACCCGCGACGTGCTCCGCTCCCGCTCGCTCGCACCCACATGACTGGCAGCCTTGCTCGCTCGCTTCCGCGTCCGCCGTCGCGGGGTCGCGGATGAGCCCGGCCGACGCGTGATGCGGGCGATGGTCATGGCCGCGGGGCTGGGCACCCGCCTGCGCCCGCTTACGTACGAGATCGCGAAGCCGATGGTGCCGGTCGCCAACCGGCCCTTGATCGAGCACATCCTGCGGCTGCTGCGCAAACACGGGTTCGGAGAGGTGATCGCGAATCTGCACTGGTTCCCCGACCCGATCCGAGCCCACCTCGGGGATGGCTCGGAGTGGGAGATCGAGCTCACGTACAGCTACGAGGAGACGCTGCTCGACACGGCCGGGGGGGTGTGGAACGTTCGCGACTACCTCACGGCCGACGACGAGTCCTTCCTCGTGATGGCCGGCGACGCGCTCACCGACGTCGATTTGCGCGCGGTGTGCGAGGCGCACGCGGCCCACGACGGCGTCGCGACGATGACCGTGAAGCGGGTGCCGAACGTGAGCGAGTTCGGGGTCGTCGTCACCGACGCGGAAGGGCGAGTGCAGGGGTTCCAGGAGAAGCCCGACCCCGCCGAGGCGCTGTCCGACCTCGCCAACTGCATGATCTACGCGTTCCGGCCCGAGATCTTCGACTACTTCCCTGACCCTCCGTACGTCGACTGGGCGAAGGACATCTTCCCGAGCCTGCTCGACGCGGACGTCCCCTTCTACACCCACACCGTCGACCGTTACTGGAACGACGTCGGTTCGCTCGGCGAGCTGCTGAGGGGCAACCTCGACTGCGTCGCGGGAACGGTCGACGTCGAGCCCGCCGGGGAGATCGTCGCCGCCGAGGCGGACCCCGACTCACCCGACCAGGGCGGACTCCCGGAGCCGCGGGCCGGGATCCCGGCCGGGACCGCCGTGGACGGGGCGGTCCTGGTCGGCGAGGACGTCGAGATCGGGTACAACGTGCGCCTCGACGGCCCGGTCGTGATCGGCGACGGGGCGCGGGTGGGGGACGGGGCCCGGATCAAGGAGTCCCTGATGCTCCCCGGCGCCGAGGTGCCGGCCGAAGGGCTCGTTGCCGCGTCCGTGATCGGCAGGCGCGGCGCCCTCGCCGCCGCGTAGAGTTTCGATCCGGGATGAGCGCCGACGCGGACAGCGCTGACGTGCCCACGGAGGGCGACGGGGAGCGATCCGGGGACCTCCAGGTCGGGCGCTCGAAGCAGGTCGTCGCGCCAGCGGCGCGGGCGTTCGCGGCGTTCGAGGACGCTGAGCTGCGACGGCAGTGGCTCGGGGACGAGGCCCCGCTAGAGATCCGCGATACGGTGCCGGAGCGCTCGCTCGCCATCGCGTGGCCGGACGGCGCCACGATCGTCACCGTGAACCTGTACCCGAAGGGGCGGGCGAAGTGCGTCGTCCAGGTGATCCACGAGGGGCTCCCGGACGCCGCCGCGGTCGAGCGCATGACGGCCTACTGGGGCGAGCGGCTGGAGCGCCTGCGGCAGCTCCTCGAGGAAGGCGCTTGACCGAACGGCGGCGGCTCGTCCGCGTCCCGGCCTCGTCGGCGAACCTCGGTCCGGGCTACGACGTGCTCGCGGCGGCGCTGTCGGCGAACCTGGAGCTCGAGGTCACGGAGACGGGGCGATTCGGAGTCGACGCGGGCGGTCTGCCGGTCCCCGAGGATCGCTCCAACCTTTGCGTCAGGGCGTTCGAGCGCCTTCATGGCGCGGACGGCCTCCACTTCGAGCTCCGCGGCGAGATCCCGGTCGCGGCGGGGCTCGGCGCCAGCGCGGCCGCGATCGTCGCGGGGCTTCTGGCCGCGGAGCACCTGTACGAGCTGGCGATCGAGCACGATGCCCTGCTCGAGCACGCGGTCGCGCTCGAGGGGCATCCGGACAACGTCGCGGCCGCCCTGTACGGAGGGTTCGTCGTCTGCTCGAGCCGGGACGGGGTGACTCGCGCGACCCGGCTCGATCCGCCGGAGGGGGTCGAGGCCGTCGTCGTGATCCCCGAAGGACAGGTCCGGACCGAGGAAGCGCGCAGCGCGATCCCGGACGAGATCCCGCTCGACGACGCGATCTCGAACATCGCAGCGTCGTCGCTGCTCGTGCTTGGCATCGAGCGCTCCGACCTGAGCCTGATCGAGCGCGGGCTCGAGGACCGCATCCACCAGCGGCGACGGGCGGCGCTCTACCCGCGCTCGATGGAGCTCGTCGAGAGGGCGCCGGAGCTGGGCGCGATCGGCGCCACGATCTCGGGTGCCGGGCCGAGCGTGCTCGTGTGGACGCTGTGGCAGAGCACCGGCAAGGTGGTCGAGGCGCTGCGCGAGCACACCGAGGGCTGGGCCGAGGTCCGCAGGACGCCGTTCTCGCCGCTGGGGGCCGACGTACCGGAGCTCTGAGATGCTTCCGACGGAGCTCGCCGCGGCGGCGCGGCGGAATCTGGTGCTGCTGGCGGCGGGGATGGCGCTGATCGGCGCGGCGCTGGTCGACCACGGGCACTCGCACGGCGCGGTGTTCCCGGTGCTCTCGGCGACCCTGATCGGGCTCTCCGACCTGCTCGGCGACGTCACCGGCGCCGGATTGGTCGTGGTCGGGGGCTTCGCGCTCAAGGTGCTCGGCCTCGCGGCGGTGTGCGTCGGCGCGCCGCGCTACCGCTGGCGGCGGCGATGGTCGGTCCGTGAGCCGTCGCCCGCGGGCGCGGTCTAACGCGACGCCGTCTCGACCGGCGCTACGCGGCGGCGAAGCGCTTCGCGCTCCGAGCCCTGCGCTTGGCCGCCTCGACCTCGCGGTCCTTCGGCGGCGCTTTGGTGACCAGCTCGTCGAGCAACCGCGCGGAGGCGGCGGCGATTTCGTCGACGGCACGCTCGAACGCCACGGCATTGGCGCGCGACGGCTTGTTGAAGCCGCTGGTCTTGCGCACGTACTGAAGCGCCGCGTCGCGCACCTCCTCCTCGGTCGCCGGCGGCTCGAAGTTGTGGAGGGTCCTGATGTTCCGGCACATGGGCCTGAGGCTACTCGAGCAGGCCGACCTGACGCAGGATCGAGACCGAGTCGGAGTACACGTCCTTGCGCTTCACCAGCCCGTCCTCGAACGGGATCACGTCGACGCCGCGCCACTCGACGCGGTTGCCGGTCGGCGCCGCCTCGAGATCGCCGCGCCGCATCGGGTTCGCGTGGGTTGCGATCGCGGTCCACTCTTGGACCACCAGCCCGTCGCGGACGTAGGTGCGCCGGCCCTCGAACCGGATGTCGGGCCAGGTCTCGAAGATCGCCCCGATGTGCTCGCGTACCTCTGCGCCCTGCGCCGACTCGCCCGCGGTGTGGTTCTCGAACACCATGTCCGGGGCGTGCATCGCCATGATCGCGTCGAGGTCGTGCACGTTCCAGGCGTCGTTGTAGCGCGCGATTGTCTCCTCGAGCGCCTGCGCTGAGTTGTTGCCCATCACCTCACCTCCGTGAGCACGCCAGCCTACCGCGGCCCGCTGGGCTCAGCTTCCGACGATCAGCTCCGCCAGGCTGCCCCGCGCCACGGCGTCGAACAGAAAGCCCGGCGGCTGGCGTTCGGCCAGGGACAGCTCGACGCGCACCACTTCGACCTCCTCGAACCGTCCGGACTCGACGTCCACCGCGCGAACGAGGTCGGAGATCGGCTCACCGGTGCGGGGCTCCCGCGCGTCGGGCGCCAGCGACGACTCCAGGGCGCCGGCGATCTCGTCCGCCCGCTCGGCGGTGCCGCCGACGACGCACAGCACCTCCCGCCCGCCGTCGACGCCCATCGCCACGAGGTTGACGCCGAGCTCGGTCGAGAGCAGCAGCTTGTCCGGGACCATGCGGGCGACGACGACGTCGCCGAGACAGTCGGCGGCGGCCCGGTAGCTCGGCTCGTCGAGCAGGCGATCGCCGCGTCCGAGCAGCGCGCCCCGCGCCATGTCGGAGATTGCCAGCACGGTGACGGCGCGGCCGAAGGCATCGCGGGCGCCGAGGCCGAGGACGCCGGAGCGGAGAAGCGGCTCGGGGACGACCGCGTAGTCGCCGACGTCGGCAAGCTCGAGCCGGCCGGCCCGCTGAACTCGAGCGCCACGGCGAGTCAGCGCACTCTCGAGCCGCCCCCCGTCGACCCCGTCGAGGCGCAGGCCGAAGGCGTAGGAGCCGCCGATCGAGATCAGGCGCTCCGCCGCCAGCGGGTCGAAGCGAAAGCGCCGGCGGAGGACCGGCGCGGCCTCGATCACGGTGCGCGCGTTCGGTCCCAGCGCGTCGGCCACCAGCGCAGCATCGCCGCCGCGCTGTCGGACGAGCCGCGGCTCGGCCCACCCGACCCCGAGCGAGCCGTGGGCGCCGCCACCGCCGACGTCGGCAAGGGCGTCGGCGAGGGGGCCGTCCGGCTGCCCCTCGTCCGCATCGTCGCCGCAACCCGCCGCCGCGAGCGTTAGCGCCGCCGCGACGGCAGCGGCCGCGACCCTCCGTGGCGGCAGTGAACCTCGGGCTCCGACGCCCCACATGGATGGGAGGCTACGGCTGTCTCAGCGCCGACTGCGTTTCCGGCTCCGACGCTCACGAGGACGCAGTTGGGACGGTCGTCGGGCAGGCATCGGTTCAGCGCCTGCTCGACGGCGAGCCGGTCATCGACAGCCGACGAAGCCCTCGACACGCTCGCGGATCGCCTGGGAGCGCGAGGACCTCGCGACCGTAGTCTCCATGCTGGCGCGGGAGCCAGGCGGATGAACGCACACGGCGATGAGTTCTCGCGGCACCGGCGGTCCCAACTGCAAACACGACAAACGAGGAGCTGGATATGGGACGGATCGTGGTGACTGAGTTCATCTCGCTCGACGGAGTGGTCGAGGCGCCCGGCGGCGAGGACTTCAAGTATCGCGGCTGGAGCTTCGAGTTCGACCGCGGCGAGGACGGCAACAAGTTCAAGCTCGACGAGGCGCTCGAGGCGGAGGCGCTGCTGATCGGCCGCAGGACCTACGAGAGCTTCGCCGGCGCCTGGCCCGAGCGCGAGGGACCGTTCGCCGACAAGTTCAACTCCATGCCCAAGTACCTGGTCTCGAGCACCCTGACGGACCCCGGGTGGAACAACACCAGCGTGATCACAGGCGACGTGGTCAAGGAGGTGACCAAGCTGAAGCAGCAGGTGGACGGAGACATCCAGGTCCCGGGGAGCATCCGGCTCGTGCAGGAGCTGATCGAGAACGACCTCGTCGACGAGATCCACCTCATGACCTTCCCGGTCATCCTCGGCACCGGCAGGCGCCTGTTCGGAGAGACCACCGACAAGCAGACCTGGAGGCTGGCCGAGTCGAAGACGGTCGGGGAGGGCATCCCGATCACGATCTACCAGCGAGCCACCGACGGGTAGCGGCGATGCCGCAATCGCCCTTGGCTGGAAATAGCGGGAAGTGATCGCGCGGAGCGCACGAGTGACGCGCGAGATGCGCGCGGTCCCGCCAGCCGCGCCCGTATAATTCCGCGTCCCGTCGGTCCAACCCGTCGCGCGCCCGCTCGAAGAAGGCGCGGAACCCGGGAGGTCACATGACACATCGCTACTCGCCCGAACGCGCCTACCGTTCGCGCGTCTCCCCGCCGAGCGTCGAGGATCGCGACGCGTGCGCGCTGTACGCCGCCGTGCGCAAGGACGCCACGCCCAGCCACGAGCTTGTGGCGCGCGCGCTCGACTCGCTCCAGAAGATGCTCCATCGCGCGGGCAACGTCGACGGCGAGGGCGACGGCTGCGGGATCCTGGTCGACTTTCCGCGCAGGATCTGGGCCGAGGAGGTCCGGGCTGGCGGTCACAACCCGGGGCTGGCGCTCGATCCGGCGTTCACCGTCGCGCACGTGTTCGTCGATCGCACCGCAGACTTCGAGCGCACGACTCACGACGCGCGGGAGATCCTCGGGCGCGGCGGGTTCCGGATCCTCGCCGAGCGGGTCGGCGCGGCGGACTCCGCCGCGCTGGCGCCGACGGCCCGCGAGGAGGAGCCGCACTTCTGGCAGCTCGGTGGCCTGGTCCCCGACCCCGCGAGCCGCGACCGCGTGCTCTTCGACCTCATGGTGGAGCTGGAGCGCGAGCTGGGCGTGCACATCGCGTCGATGTCGCCGACGACATGCGTGTACAAGGTCATGGGGGCGCCCAAGGTCCTCGGCGCGTACTACCCCGACCTCGCCGACGAGCGCTTCGAGACGGTCGGCTGCTTCGGGCACAACCGGTACTCGACCAACACCTGGCCCTCGTTCCGCCGCGTGCAGCCGTTCTCGGTTCTCGGCCACAACGGCGAGATCAATACGATCGAGCAGCTCCGCCAGGAGGCGCGGATGCTCGGGGCGCCGATCGAGCCGGGGTGCTCCGACTCCCAGGACCTCAACCGGGTGATCGAGACCCTTGTGCGCCGCGACGGGCTCAGCCTTGTCGAGGCGATGGAGCTGATCGTCCCTCCGATCGTCGACGAGATCCGCGGGCTGCCGGGCGAGCTGCACGGGTTCTACATGTACCTGCGCCAGGTCATGGGGCCGCTCGCCCAGGGCCCGGTGGCGCTGATCTCGCGTCGCGACGACGAGTGCGTGTTCTCGGCCGACGCGCTCGGACTGCGGCCGTTGTGGCAGCTCGAGACCGGCGACCACTTCGTGTTCAGCTCCGAGCCCGGCGTCGTCTCGGTCCACGACCTCGCCTCGGAGCCGAAGCCCCTCGCACCGGGCGAGAAGATGGCGGTGACGATCGACCGCGAGCGCCGCGCGTCGACCCTGCACGCCCACGACGAGCTTCACGGGCTCGTCCACTCGCGGTGGGTGCAGCGCACCGGCGTCTCCGACTACGAGGCGTTCGAGCGCGCGCTGGAAACGGGTGGGCCGCTCGAGGGCGAGGAGATCCCTGGCTACACGAGTGCCGGGCCGTCGGAGCCGGTGAAGGTCTCCGAGGGGCTGCTCGCCGCGTTCGGGTGGCAGCGTGAGGACACCAAGCTCGTCCAGCAGATGGCGTCGAACGGCGCCGAGCCGATCGGCTCGCTCGGCTACGACGGCCCGCTCGCGGCGCTGTCGCCGGAGCGCCAGAACCTCGCCGACTACTTCAAGGAGACGGTCGCCGTCGTCACCAATCCGGCGATCGACCGCGAGCGCGAGATCGAGCACTTCTCCACGCGCGCGGTCTTCGGTCGCCGTCCGTCCGCCCACGACCCGTCCGACACGGCGATCGTCGAGACCTCCTTCCCAGTCGTCCTCGGCGGCCACCACGATCTCGCGCCGCTGTCGGACGAGACCTACCGCGAGATCGCCCGCCACCATGAGACCTATCTGCTCGAGGACCTGTGGGAGGAGTTCCGTGGCCGCGCCGCCGCGATCGACATCTCGCTGCTCGAGTCCGAGACGACGACCGGGGCGATCGAGCGGCTCAAGCAGGAGGCGGTCAAGGCGGTGCGCGACGGCGCCGAGCTGCTCGTGCTCACGGACCGCACGGTGTACGACGGGGAGCGCCGCTACATGGACCCGCATCTCGCCACGTCCGCGGTCGACCAGGCGCTGAAGCAGTTTAGGGTCGAGCCGAACGAGGAGAACCTGCGGCGGCGGTGCTCGATCGTGCTCCGCTCGGCGGCGATCCGCAACGTGCACGACGTCGTCCTCGCGCTCGGACTCGGCGCCAACGGCGTGTGTCCGTACGTGATGCTCGAGGTGATCTGCGTCGACGACTACAAGCAGGACGTCGACCACATCTGCAGCGCCCTGCGCAAGGGGATCGAGAAGGTGATCTCGACGATCGGGATCCACGAGGTGCGCGGATATGCGCGCCAGTTCTCCTCGATCGGCGTCAAGCCCGAGCTCGCCGAGATCTTCCAGACCGAGCACTACTGCGCCTCGGACCGCGGGGGAATCGGGTTCTCGGACCTGGACGCCGACGCCGACGAGCGCCAGCGCGACCTCCGCGAGCACGACTCCGTCAAGCCCGCGAAGACGTACCGGTTCTACCCCAAGGTCTACAAGGCGGCGGTCGCTGCGTCGAACGCGAGCGGCTCCTACGAGGAGTACTCCGACAAGGTTCGCCAGCTCGAGGCGGAGCACCCGATCTCGATGCGCCACATAGTGAAACTGCGGTCCGATCGGCAAGCGATCGGACCTGAAAGCGTCGACCCCAGCGTCGGTACTCACGATTATCCGATCGTGATCTCGTCGATGAGCTTCGGGTCGCAGTCCGAGCCCGCGTTCCGCGCCTATGCCGCGGCGGCGAAGGCGATCAACATCCTGTGCATCAACGGTGAGGGCGGCGAGATCCCCGACATGTTCGGGGACTACCGCAAGTGGCGGGGACAGCAGGTCGCCTCGGGTCGGTTCGGGGTCTCGGCCGAGATGCTCAACTCCTCCTACGTCGCCGAGATCAAGATCGGCCAGGGCGCGAAGCCCGGCGAGGGGGGGCACCTGCCGGGCAAGAAGGTGTCCGAGAAGGTCGCCGCGGCTCGGAACGCATCGCCCGGAACCGACCTGATCTCGCCCTCGAACAACCACGACCTGTACTCGATCGAGGACCTCGCGGAGCTGATCGACGAGCTGAAGACCGTCAACCCCGACGTCCGCGTCTCGGTCAAGGTCCCGGTGGTGCCGAACATCGGCACGATCGGGCTCGGGATCGCGAAGGCGGGCGCGGACATCATCACCCTGTCCGGGTTCGAGGGCGGCACGGGCGCGGCGCGCCAGCACGCGCTGCGGCACGTCGGGCTCCCCTCCGACATCGGCACGCGCGCCGTCCACCGCGCGTTGATGGAGGCCGGGATCCGCAACCGGGTCGAGATCTGGGCAGACGGCGGATACCGCCACGCCTACGACATCGTCAAGCTGCACTGCATGGGCGCCAACCGGGTGGCGTTCGGCACCCTGGCGATGGTCTCGCTCGGGTGCACGATCTGCCGCGGGTGCCAGCTCGATACCTGCCACGTGGGGATCGCCACCCAGATCGAGACCGTCGAGCAGGCCCAGGAGCACGGGCTGAAGAAGTTCACCCCCCAGCACGTGGATGGAGCGGCGGAGAGCTGCGCCCGGTTCTTCAAGGCGATGGGCGAGGAGGTGCGCGATGTCGTCGCCGAGCTCGGGTACGAGCGCGCTCAGGACCTCGTCGGCCGCTACGACCTGCTGCAGCAGGTCTCGCATGCCGAGCAGCTCGACCTCGCGGAGCTCATCACCCCGCTCGAGGAGTATCTCGACCTCGAGCCCGCCGATCTCCCGCTTCCCGAGCAGGTGGAAGCCGAGGAGCGCGGCGAGCCTGGGCTGGTGGTCGCGAGGCCGATCCGGATGGAGGCGAAGGAGGCGTCGGCCCGGATCGCCGAGCTGGCGGGGAGTGTGTTCTCGGGCAAGTCCGTGCGGGAGGAGTTCCCGCGGCCGACGGACGCCCATGATCGGGTACTCGGGACCGAGCTCGCCGGCGCGATCTCACGCGCCCGGATCTACGACGACGCCCCCGAGGGCACCGAGGACGTGCTCGCCGAGCTCGACTTCAACGGCGGCTCGGTCGCCGGCCAGGGCTTCGGCGCTTTCAACGCCTGGGGCCTGGTGGTGCGGGTCGAGGGAGGCGCCCAGGACGGTGTCGGGAAGACGATGCTGGGTGGGACCGTGTCGATCATGAAGGGCCGCAACAGGGATGGCCGGCGCGTGAACGGATCGGTGGGGAAGTCGTTCGCGTACGGCGCCCAGCGCGGGCGGCTGTTCGTGCAGGGGTCCGCCGACTCCCGCTTCTGCATCCGCCTCTCGGGCGCGGATGTCGTTCTCGGGGGGGAGCCGGCGGAGCCGCTCGACGACTCGCGCGGGGGGATCGTCGACCGCGCGAACGCGAAGGGCTTCGCGTTCGAGTACATGACGTCGGGCCGCGCGGTGGTGCTCGGAGACATCGGGCCGTGGGCGTGCGCCGGGATGACCGGCGGGAGGGTCTACGTGCGGGTGAGCCCGGACTGGAACCTCGACCGGGAGGCGATCGAACGGCGGCTGGGCGCCGGGGCGAAGGTAGAGCTGCAGGAGCTCGACGCCGAGGGCGTGCTCGACGTCGACGAGCTGCTCGGCCACTACGCGGACGAGCTGCGCATCACCGACCAGGACGAAGAGGCGGATCGGATCACGGCGCTCGCCGCCGCGGCCGGCGACAGCTTCCTGATGATCGTCCCGCACAAGGTCCAGGCCGACCCGTCGATCTCGACGGAATAAGACGCCAAGTTTGCGAGCAAACTTGGCGGTAGTCGGAGGGCTCACCGCGAACTTGGCGGAGTGAGTTCAGTCGCCAGGTTCGCAGGCGGTCTTGCGTTTAGCGGTTGAGCGCGTGCGCGTTGTCGCCGGCGCCGGCCGGGGAGGCCGTGGTGTCGATCACGTACAGGCGGTAACGGCCGATCGCGAGCTCGTCTCCGTCGGACAGCGCGCACCATTCGACCGCGTTGCCGTTGACGAACACGCCGTTGAGACTGCGGTCGTCGAGCGCCCGCAAGTCGCCCTCGGGCGTGCGGACGATCACCGCGTGGCGTCGCGAGACGGTGGGGTCGTCGAGCCGGATCTCGGCCGACGCGCTGCGTCCGATGCGCGTCCAGCCCTCCGGAACGCGGACCACCGAGATCTCGTCGTCTCCCTCGAAGGCGAGGAACTGGTCGCTGCGCCCCTCGTCGACGAGGCGGTCGCGCGTCTCCTCGAGCCATTCGGGCTCGAGCTCGACCTCGATCGCGTCGATGTCGACGGTCGGCTGGTCGAACATCGACGCGCGGGCGAAGCGCGATCCCCCGCAGCTCGCGCACACGGGAATCGGGTCCAGGGACGCGAGCGTCACGGCGAACCCGCATCCGAGGCATGTGTATGACCCCCCGCCCACGACCTTGCCCGCCTCATGAATCCTTCGGCCTGGGTCGGACCGCAAGCCCTTCTCCTCTGATGGACTTCGCGTCGAGCATAACGCGGGCGTCAAATCATTGGACAAGGCGGAGATAAAACCGCTGGACATTCGACATTTCGGAAAATCTGCGACCACCCGCCAGAACCGGATGCGAGAGCGAGCGAGCGTCATTACCGGTGATTCGAGTCGCGAGTGAGCGGGAGCGGAGGATTCTGGCGGAATTGTTCCTACAATCCCGCCGCCGATGCTCCCGGTGACCGCGAGCGCAACGATCGACTGTCCACGCGAGCAGGTGTTCGCGTTCGTCGCGGATCTCGCCAACCGCCCCGCGTTCACCGACCATTTCATCCGCAGCTACCACCTCGAGCGGATCCCGTCGACGGGGGTCGGGGCGGCGGCCCGCTTTCGCGTCGAGCATCGCGTTGCGCGGATGTGGATCGAGACGGTGATCGACGGGGTGGAGCCGCCGTTCATGCTCCGCGAGCGGGGCGGCGGCGGCCGCCAGGACCGGATCCCGGTGCACACGGTGTGGGAGCTTCTCGCGGGCCCCGCCTCGACGACGCAGATCTCGGTCACCTTCTGGACCGAGCCGTCGCACCCGATCGACCGGGCCAAGGAGCTGCTTGGGGCGCGCGGTTGGTACCGGCGCCGGTGGTCGCGCGCGCTGCGGCGCCTCAAGGACGCCCTGGAGGCGGGCGAGACGCTGGCGCGCGTGCAGGTCGCAGGGGAGGACCGCATCCCCACCCTGCCGAGCGCCGTTCGCCACTATTGCCGGGCCCAGTTGCACACAGGGCTCGGTGATCACGCGTGAGTAGACTTCCGCCGCCGATGCGAAGCCGATCGAGATGGGGGCTGCCGGTTGTGCTCGCGTTCGCGCTCGTCGCGGGCGCGCTCGTCGCGGGCTGCGGCGAGGACACCGAGGAGCTCGAGGTCGTCGAGGGCGAGCCGGTCGAGCTGGGCGAGCTGCTCTACAACGTCCAGATCACGCGTTTTCTGAACCCGAACGCCTCCGAGGACCAGGCCTACCTGCGCGGCCAGCCGGAGCTGTCGCCGGACGAGGAGTACCTGGCCGTGTTCATGACGGTGGAGAACGAGGGCGACGAGCCCGAGCGGCTGCCCGAGGAGATGACGATCACCGACACACGCGACAACACCTACGAGCCGCTCCGCAGCAACAGCGAGTACGCGCTCGAGCTCGGCGTCACCGTCGCGGCCGGCGACGAGGTGCCGGCGCCGGACTCGCCGGCGGCGAGCGGGCCGATCAAGGGCGGAATGGTCCTGTTCCGCGTCGATCGCGCCGTCACCGAGAATCGCCCGATCGCGCTCCACATCCGATCCGAGTCCGGTGAGGAGGCGGAGGTAGAGCTCGATATTTAGGCGGCAAGTTCGCAAGCGAACTTGCCGGTTTGCGCCGGTCCTCAACCCAATCCGGCAGTCAGCACCTCGCGTGCGATCGGGGCGGCGACCGTCCCACCGTCCTCGGTCGTGCTCGCGACGAGGACCGCGACTGCGAGCTTCGGATTGCCGGCTGGGGCGAAGGCAGTGAACCACGCGTCCTGCTCCTGCTCGCCCCCTTCCTCCTCCGGCGACACGGGCGCCGGTCCCAGCTCGGCCGTCCCGGTCTTCCCCGCGACCTCGACGCCCGGTATCGCCGCCGCGGTCCCGGTCCCGCCGTCCACCACGCCGACCATCAGATCGCGAACGGTTGCGGCGATCTGCCCCGACGTCACCTTGACCGGCTGCGCCTCCGGGCCGAGCTCGGGCTCGGTCACCAGCGCGGTCGGGCTCCTCACGCCCCCCGCCGCAATCGTCTGGGAGATCGAAGCCAGCTCGAGCGGCGTCGTGAGCACCTCGCCCTGGCCGATCGCGCTCACCCCGAGGTCGAGATCGGTCCCGATCGAGGTCGGGATCGTGCTCTCGCCCGGCTTGGTGATCGCCGTGGCCTCGGCGTTGTACAGGGTTGGGGGAGAGTTGAACCCGAACCTCTCCGACGTCTTCACGAGCCGGTCGTTTCCGATCTCCGGGCCCAGCGGCGCGAATACCGTGTTGCACGATCGGGCGAAGCTCTGCGCGAACGTCCCCCCGCACGCCTCGTCGTGCGCGTTGCTGATCTCGCGCCCGCCGACGACCGTCGACGTCTCGACCGGAAACGTGTCGCTGAGCTTGACCACACCGGCTTCGAGCGCGGCGACGGTGGTCACGACCTTGAACGTCGAGCCGGGTGGCTGCGGCGAGGAGAAGGCGATCCCGGCCAGCGCCAGGACGTTGCCCTTCTTGGCGTCGAGCACGGCGATGCCGCCGAACGCGTTGCCGAGCGCCTCCGCCGTCGCCTCCTGGAGATCGGGGTTGATCGTCGTTCGCACCGGCTCGCCCGGAACGGGCTCGGCGGCGCCCAGCACGCGCTCCGCCTCCGTCCCTCCCTCGCCGCCGACCGCCATCAGCTCGCCCCCCGGCTGCCCGGCGAGCCGGGAGTCGAAAGCCAGCTCGAGCCCGCTCGTCCCGACCAGCGTGCTGCCCGCGAACCCGAGTCGCTCCACGGCCAACGCCTGCTCCCCCTTCGGAGCCCCGAGCTCGCCGGCTACATAGAGCGTCGCGCCGCTGACCGACGAGCTGCGTCCCGTGCCGTCGCCCTCGGCCAGGGGAGTCCGGTCGCGAGCGAGAATCGGCGCCCGTTCGGGGACCTCGACGTTGCGGTCGAGCTCCTCGCCCGGCGCGAGCCCGGGAAACACCAGGTGCGGTTCCCACGCCACGTCGTCTCCGTCGACCGGCAGGGCGATATTGGCGGAGATCTCGCCGAAGGCGTGCGTGTCGACGGTCACCGGCATGTTCACGACCTCCTGGCCCGAGATGCTGCCGGTCCCGTCGGGGTCGCCCGCCTCGAGCCGCTCGACCGTGGCGGTGACCTCGGCCTCCTCGTGCATTCTGCTGAAGCGCCGCAGCGGGTACTTCTGCGCCGCCTCGGACGACAGCTCGCCGTGCATCGCCTGGAAGTCCTCCCGCGCCCAGGCGTCGACGAAGCGGCGCGCGGTCTCCTCGGCCGCGGAGGTTCCACCGACCAGCACACCGGCCACGAACGCGACAATGCCGATCAACGCCACCGGTAGCAGGCGTGTAACTATCCGACGGCGTCGCTCCGCCTGGGGACTGATCGGGCTCAACCCGGGGGAAGGCTAGTGCACCCCGCCGTCAATCCACCGGTGTTCAGGCGGCTGCAAACCTTTCGCCAGTCATTGTCCTCGGTCGGCCGAATAGGCCCACCTATTCGGCCTCCCTGCGTCCTCGGCCGGCTCGGTTTTCGCCGCCTGAAATCCACCGGACTTACGGCGGTGTGCACCGCCGCTCGGCAGGTTGTGCTCGCGGCGCCCGGCGCGGGTCGGGGATGATCTCCGGATGCTCTCCCGAGGGGACGGACGATGACCGCGGTCGACTGGGTCGTGATCGCCGTGGTGGCTGTGCTGGCCGTCTGGGGCTACCGGCAGGGGCTGCTTGTCGGAGCGCTGTCGCTCGCCGGCTTCGCGGGTGGGGCGGTGCTTGGATCGCGGCTCGGCCCGGAGCTGATCGAGCAGGGATCGAGGTCGCCCTACGCGCCGGTCACGGCGCTCCTCGGCGGTCTTTTGCTCGGAGGAATCGCGGCGGTGACGATGGAGGGACTCGCCCGCGCGGCGCGGGCGAAATGGGTGCGCGGCCGCGTCGGCGCCTCAGCCGACGGGTTGGGGGGCGCCGTCCTGCTCGCGGCCCTGGGGCTCGGACTTGCGTGGGTGCTCGGAGCGGTCGCTCTGCACACGCCCGGCGCGAAGGAGCTGCGGCCCGCGATCCAGCGCTCGCTGATCCTGCGAAGCCTCAACGATCTGCTGCCCCCGTCCGGCCCGATCCTCCAGGTCCTGAACAGGATCGACCCGACGCCGCGGGTGCGAGGGCCCGAAGCTCGCGTGGCGAGGCCCGACAGCGAGATCGCGCAGGATCCGGAGGTCGAGCGCGCCGGCGACAGCGTGGTGCGCGTCCTCGGAACGGCGTGCGGGCTCGGGGTGTCGGGCTCGGGGTGGGTCGCGGAGCCCGGCCTCGTGGTCACCAACGCGCACGTCGTCGCGGGCCACGACGACACGACGGTCACGCTGCGATCCGGGGAGGAGCTCGACGCGACCGCGGTCGCGTACGACCCGGCGAACGACCTCGCCGTGCTTCGGGTCGAGGACGTCGCGGCGCCGTCGCTGGAGCTCGCGTCGTCGACGCGTCGCGGCACCGCCGCGGCGGTCCTCGGATATCCGGACAACGGGCCGTTCACGATTTCGCCGGCACGGATCGGGCGCACCTCGTCGGTGGTCAGCGAGGACGCATACGGACGCGGCCCGGTGCAGCGGCGGATGACCTCCTTCCGGGGCAAGGTCCGCAACGGCAACTCGGGGGGCCCGGCAGTGGACGCGGAGGGGCGGGTGCTGACGACGGTGTTCGCGGCCGCGGTCGGGGAGAGCCCCGCCGGCGGCCTCGGCGTGCCGAACCGGATTGTCAGCCGCGCGCTGAAGCGCGCCGGCAATCCAGTTGACACCGGGCCATGCCTGACGTAGCTGGTGGCTGGTTGCTCGAGCCACCAGCAAGCAGCAACGAGCACCCCACTCTGTACCCTCGACAATATGTCTTCCGCACGCACGGCTACCCGCGTGTGTCCGGACTACCACGCGGCGGTCGAGATGATCGGAAGGCGCTGGACGGGCGCGATCCTGTGGGCGCTCAGCGAGCGGCCGCACTACTTCGCCGAGCTGCTGCAGTCGATCCCCGGGCTGTCGGATCGGCTGCTGTCGCAGAGGCTGCGCGAGCTCGAGCAGGAGGACCTGGTCGAGCGCGCGGTCCACGCGGGCAGCCCCGCGCGCGTGTCGTACTCGCTCACGGAGAAGGGGCGGGAGCTGGGCCCCGCGTTCCGCGAGCTGCGGGCGTGGGCGAAGCGCTGGAACGC
>DATHVJ010000093.1:0-4396 GCA_035461345.1 Solirubrobacterales bacterium
CGGCTCGAGGGCGAGGGCACGGGGAGCATCGCCGACTACCGCGGCGAGTGGGTGCTGGTCAACTTCTGGGCGTCGTGGTGCGTGCCGTGCCGTGACGAGTCGCCCGCGCTGCAGCGGTTCTACGACCGCCACCGCGATGACGGCTTCGTCGCCCTGGGCATCGACACGCAGGACCTCAGCGGGGACGCGCTGGAGTTCGTGCGCGAGTTCGACCTCACCTACCCGCAGCTCCGCGACCCGGACGCCGACAGCCCGCTGTCCGAGGAGGAGTTCGGGGCGACGGGTCTGCCCGAGTCGTACCTGATCGACCCGCGGGGCGAACTGGCGCTGATCCGCCGCGGTCCGGTCGACGACACCTATCTGGAGCGGTTCGTCGAGCCACTGATCTCGGAGCGGTTGTGAGGCCGACCGTGATTACGCTCGCCCTCGTCGTCGCCGCGCTCGCGGCCGCCCCGGCGCCCGCCGCCGAGCCGCGGGCCTCGCTGACCGACATCGAGGACGAGGTGATGTGCCCGATCTGCGGCACCCCTCTCAACCTCGCCGCGGCGCCGCAGGCGGAGCGACAGCGCGCCTTCATCCGTCGCTTGATCGCGGAGGGGCGCAGCAAGGACGAGATCAAGGACGCGCTCGTCCGCGAGTACGGGCCCGAGGTGCTCGCCACCCCGGAGGGAGGAGGCTTCGACCTCGCGGCGTGGCTGGTCCCCGGCGCCGGGTTGGTGCTCGCGGGAGGGGCGCTCGTGATCGGAGTGCGTCGCTGGCGCCGCCGCCCGGGCGCGGAACCGGAGGACGGCGGCAAGACGGACCTGGACGCCGCCGACAGCGAGCGCCTTCGCTCGGACCTCGCGCGCTACGACCTATAGCCGCACGCGTCGCTTGAGCTCGGCGCGGACCTCGTCGGGGAACCCGGGCAGGTCGTCGAGCTGATCGAGCGAGCTGAACCCGCCGCTGCGCTCGCGATACGCGATCACCCGCTTCGCCTGGGTGATGGTCAGGTCGAGCCGGCGAAGATCATCGTAGCTCGCCGCGTTGAGATCGACCGCCCCGTCCGGATGGGCGGGTCCGGCGTCCGGGACTACGGTCGTCACCCGCGGCCGGCGCCGCCGGACGCGTGCCCGCCGGGCGCGGCGAGCGAGCCTCTCCGTGCCGGCGGGCCGCAGCGGGGCGGTGCCCGCCTCGGCCACCGCGGCCTCGTGCTCGAGGATGTACCGGAAGTAGCTCTCGTCGGGAGAGCGGGCGAAGTTCGCGACCGCCCCGATCACGGGGGCGTCGAGGTCGCGCAGATGGTCGCGCAACCCCTCGACCTGGTCCCACCTGTCGCGGCCCAGACCCGCCACGATCACGACCCCGTCGACTTGCGTGAACAGCGGGACCGCGTCGGGGAGGAAGCTCGCCGGCGGGGTGTCGATCACCACGAGGTCGTACGCCTCGCGCACCTCGTCGAGCAGCTCGGCCATCGCCGCCGACTCCAGCAGGCGCGTGGGGTTGGCTGGGGCGGGTCCCGCGAGCAGCACGTCGACGAGCCCCGTCTCGCCTTCGGCGCCCGCCGAGACCTCGACCCCGACGCGCTCATCGTCGAACGAAGCGCGGCCCTCGAGCACGCCGCTCAGCCCCGCCTGCGACGGCTCTGTCAGGGCCGAGAGACCGGGTCGGCGCATGTCGGCCTCGATCACCAGGACGCGGTCGCCGGTGACCGCGGCGACCAACGCAACGCAGAATCCGACGGTCGTCTTCCCGTCTCCCGCGTCGGGTGAGGTGATCAGCACCGTACGCAGCTCGCGGTCGATGTCCAGGTAGCGCACGCTGACCCTCGCCATCTGGAAGTGCTCCGTGTCGGCGGCGGGGAGCTGGCGCAGTCCAGGGCCGAGCTCGAGCGCCGGGCTGCTCGGGATCCGCGCGAGCAGGGGTACGCCGAGGATCACGTCCAGCTCGCGCGCCGCACGCACGCGGTGGTCGAATCTCTCCCACGCGAACGCGGCCACGATCCCGAGAAGCAGCCCGGCCAGCGCCCCGAGGAGCGTGTTTCGGACCGACCGCGGGGACACCGGGTCGTCCGGCGGCTCGGCCGTGGACACCACCTCGGCGCGGCCGTCGAATGCGTCGTCCACCCTCCTGGTGTAGTCGACGAACTCCTCCGTAAACGCGGTCGCGGTGTCTGCGGCGAGGGTCGGTCCGTCGGCGTCCCCGGTGGCGGTCGCCCGCACGGTGAACACCGCAGAGCCCTCCTGCTGCGTGACGGAGACGTTCGCCGTCACGAACGCGGGGGGCACCTCGCCCACGGTCTCCGCCGTTCGATCGGCGACGTCGTCGGCGCCGGCGAGCTCGAGCACCGCGGCGGGCGAGACCTCCCCGTCGCGAGGTTCGACCAGGAACGACGCCGTGGCCTCGTAGCGTGGCTCCTCGCGAAGCGACAGCACCAGCGCAGCGCCCGCGACCGCGAGCACGCACGCGATCACCACCAACTTGCGGTGCCACACGGACTCGAGCAGGCCGGGCCGCGCGCCCCGCACGCCGTCGCCGCGCTCGGCCATCAGCCCCCTCGGCGGCTCGCGATGTCCCCGGACACGCTCAAGGCCCGAATCATGACTTGATCAGAGACCGGCCTGTCATCTCGCCGGGCTGGTCGATTCCGAGCAGCTCGAGGATCGTCGGGGCGACGTCGGCGAGTATCCCGCCGTCGCGCAGGTCGAGTCCGCCGAGGGTGACGACCAGCGGCACGGGATTCGTGGAGTGGGCGGTGTTGGGCGAGCCGTCCGGCTCCAGCATGTTGTCCACATTCCCATGATCGGCGGTCACCACGCACACCCCACCCGAGCCGTGCACGGCCTCCACGATCTCACCGAGGCAGCGATCGACCACCTCGACCGCGGTCACCGCCGCCGGGATGCTGCCCGTGTGGCCGACCATGTCGGCATTGGCGAAGTTGATGATCGCGAACCGGTACGAGTCGCTCGTCCACGCGGCGCAGAACGCCCGCTGCGCGTCCACCGCGCTCATCTCCGGACGCTGATCGTAGGTCGGGACGTCGCGGGGAGAGTCGACCAGGCGGCGCTCCTCGCCGTCCCACTCGGACTCGCGCCCACCGTTGAAGAAGTAGGTCACGTGGGCGTACTTCTCGGTCTCGGCGACGTGGAGCTGGCGCTCGCCCCGAGCCGCCATCACCGACGCCAGCGTGACCTCCGGGTCGGTGGGCTGGAACGCCACCGGGTGCTCCCACCCCGCCCGGTACTGGGTCATGGTCGCCACGGGCATCCGCGGGGCGACCCCGCGCGGAAACTCGCCGAAGTCCGGCTCCCCGAGCGCCCGAACCAACTGCCGGGCGCGGTCGGGACGGAAGTTGAAGAACAGCACCGCGTCACCGTCGGCGGCGCCGTCGTAGCCCCCGATCACCGTCGGGCGCACGAACTCGTCCGTCTCACCCCGCTCGTGCGAGGCGCGAACGGCCTCGATCGGGTCGGCGGCGGACAGTCCCTGCGCGTGCACGATGGCGTCGTAGGCGAGCCGTGTGCGCTCCCAGCGACGGTCGCGGTCCATCGCGTAGTAGCGTCCGCTGACCGTCCCCACCGTGCCGGCGTGGCGCAGCCATCGCTGCACCTCCTCCAGGTACCCGGCGGCGGAGTCGGGCAGCGTGTCGCGGCCGTCCGTGAACGCGTGCACGACGAGGTCGGGGACACCCTCGCGCGCGGCGAGCTCGATGCATGCCTCGAGGTGCTCCCAGCCGGAGTGAACGCCGCCGTCGGACACCAGCCCCAGGAGGTGGAGCCGCCCCCGCGGCCCCTCCCGCGCCTGCTCGCAGATCCAGGTCAGCACCTCGTTCTCGAACAAGCTTCCGTCCGCGATCGCGTCGTTGATCCGCAGCAGGTCCTGCTTTACCACCGTCCCGGCGCCGAGGTTGAGGTGGCCGACCTCGGAGTTCCCCATCTGCCCGTCGGGAAGGCCGACCGCCGGGCCGGAGGCGCTCAGCTCCGTGTGCGGGCAATCCTCCCACAGCGAGTCGAACACCGGAGTCTCCGCCTGGCTGATCGCGTTTCCAGGGCCGGGAGACGCGAGGCCCCACCCGTCGAGCACCACCAGCGTCGCGGAGGACGCGCGGCTGGGGCGGTTCACGACCCGGCCGCCAGGACGATGTCCGCGAACGCCTCGGGGTCGAGGCTCGCCCCGCCGACCAGCGCCCCGTCGATCTGTGCCCGGCCCATCAGCTCGCCCGCGTTGTCCGGCTTCACGGAGCCCCCGTACACGACCCTGATCTCCTCGGCCGCGCTCTTGGAGCGCTCCGCGACGACCGAGCGGACGAACCCGATCGCGTCATCGGCCTGCTCGGGAGTCGCGGTCCGTCCCGTGCCGATCGCCCACACGGGCTCGTACGCGATCACGACCTCGACGAGCTGCTCGTCGGGGA
>DATHVJ010000094.1:0-4273 GCA_035461345.1 Solirubrobacterales bacterium
CTCGCCCGCGGCCGCGACCAGCTCCGCGGCGTCCGGCTCGCACATCCCCAGGTGGGCGTGCGTGTCGATCATGCCTCAGCCCTCGAGCTTCGGGAACAGCGGCGCGAGGCGCTCGGTTCTCTGCCCGCCGCCGCGGGAGCCGAGCTCGGCGAGCTCGCGCTGGTCCTCGCCGAGCGCCTCGAGCAGGCGGTCCGAGGTCGAGGGCATATAGGGGTGCAGGAGCAGCGCGAGCACACGCACCCCCTCCACCAGCGAGTACAGAACGCGGTCCAACTCGGCGGCGTTCGGCTCGTCCTTAGCCAGGTTCCACGGCCGCGACTCCTCGACATAGCGGTTGAGGCGGCGCACGCGGTCCCAGATCTCGCCCAGCGCCTGCGTCAGCTCGGCGTGGTCGAGCAACTCCTCGACGCGCTCGACCAACGCCTCGAACCCGTCGTCGCCCTGCGTCAGGGCCGGGTCGAATTCCGCGTCGGGCACCACCCCGGCGCGGTAGCGCTCCACCATCGCCAGCGTGCGGCTGGCCAGGTTGCCCCAGTCGTTCGCCAGCTCGGCCTCGTAGCGTTCCTCGAACCCCGCCGCCGACACGGAGCCGTCGTGGCCGAAGCTGACCTCGCGGAAGCAGTAGTGGCGCAGCGCGTCGGCGCCGAACTTGTCCACCACGGCGAACGGGTCGAGCACGTTGCCGAGCGACTTCGACATCTTCTTCTCCCCCATCAGCAAGAAGCCGTGGATGGCGAGCCGCCGTGGCGCCTCCATGTTGGCTGCGTGAAGCAATGCCGGCCAGATCACGGCGTGGAACCTGAGGATGTCCTTCGCCATCACCTGCAGGTTCGCCGGCCAGTACCGCTCGGTGAGGTCCTCGCCCTGGCGCGCGAACGACAGCGCCGTGACGTAGTTGAGCAGCGCGTCGAACCACACGTACATGCGCTGGCTGGGGTCCCAGGGCAGCTTCATCCCCCACTTGAGCTTGGGGCGCGACAGCGACACGTCCTCGAGGCCCTGCTTGATGAGCGACAGCGCTTCGTTGTAGCGGTGCTCCGGGACTACGAAGTCCGGGCGCTCCGCGTACAGGCGCTCGAGGTCCTCCTGGAACGCCGACAGACGAAAGAACCAGTTCTCCTCGCGCTCCTTCTCCAGCGGGATCTCGTGGATCGGGCACGTGTTGTCCGGACCGAGCTCGCGCTCGGTGTAGAACGCCGCGCAGCGGGGGCAGTACCACCCCTCGTAGGTGCCCTCGTACACGTGGCCGTTGTCGTGGACGCGCTGGATGATCTCGGCGACGCGCTCCGTGTGACGCGGATCCGAGGTGCGGATGAAGAAGTCGTTCGAAGCCTCTACGAGGCGCATCATCGCCTCGAACTTCGGAGCGTTTCGGTCCGCCAGCTCCTGGGGGTCGATTCCCTCGCGCTCCGCGGCCAGCTCCACCGGCTCGCCGTGCTCGTCGGTGCCGGTGAGGAAGAAGACGTCCTCGCCGCGCTGGCGCATGTGCCGCGCGAGCACATCGGCGGCGATCGTCGTGTATGCATGGCCGAGGTGCGGCTCCGCATTGACGTAGTAGATCGGTGTGGTGACGTAGTACGTCACGGCGAAGCAGCATAGTTGCGCCCCGCGGCTCAGCCGAACGCGTTGTCGAGCGCCATCATCAGCGAGAAGCCGACGAGGAACCCGAACGACGCGATGCGCTCGTTGCCGCGCCCCTGCGCCTCGGGGACGAGCTCGTCGACGACCACGTACAGCATCGCCCCGGCGGCGAACGCGAGCCCGAGCGGGAGCAGCGCCGAGGCGAACTCGAACGACCCGAATGCCGCCACGGCGGCCGGCGGCTCGACGATCCCCGTCATGGCCGCGATCCCGATCGCGCGGCGACGCGGAGTGCCAGCGGCGAGCAGAGGCGCGGCGGCGGCAAAGCCCTCGGGGACGTTCTGGATCCCGATCGCGAGCGCGAGCGGGATCCCGAGATCGCTGCCCCCGGCGGCGAACGCGACCCCGACCGCGACCCCCTCCGGCACGTTGTGGATCGTCAGCGCCGACACCAGCAGCGTCCCGCGCTGCTCCGCGGCGCGCTCCTCCGCCGCCCTCTCGCCGTGCTCCCGGTAGCGGGCGTGGGCGTGCGGGATGACCGAGTCGAGGACGGCGATCGCGACGTATCCGGCGGCGAACCCGACTAACACCTCGCCAATCGCGCCGTCGTCGAGCGCCGGGACCAGGAGGCTGAACGCGGTCGCGGCGAGCATCACGCCTGCGGTCAGCCCGAGCAATCCGTCGAGGGCGCGCTCGGACGGGCGCGGCACGAGCAGCAGCGCGAGGCCGCCCACTCCGGTGGCGAGCCCCGGGCCGACCATCCACGCCAGCTCGTCGGCGCTCACTGGGTCGACCGCCACATCCTCGCGTCGACGAGCCGCTCAACCCCGGCTACGAGCTCGCCGACCGGCGCGTCCGTGTCGAGCGTCGCCCTGTGCTCGCTGGGGACCTCGTCCAGCGGCTCGAGCTCGGCGAGCTGGCGCTCGACGATCGCGACGTCGGCGTCCGACGTGCTCTCCCCCTCCGCCCTACGGGTCCGCACGCGATTCAACGCGACCTCGCGCGGCACGCGGCAGTAGACGAACACGACCGGCTCGTCGCGCGCCCCAAGCGCGTCACGGAACGCGGCCCGGGCATCGCGACGGTGGAAGGTGGCGTCGACGACCGCGCCGTCGCCGCGGTCGAGCACCTCGCCGGCCTCGGCTCCCATCTCGGCGTAGGTGCGGAGCGTGAACTCGGGCGTGTAGTGCTCCTCGGCGGCACGGTCGGCCGGCGACAAGCCGGCGAGCCGCTTTCGCGTCACGTCGGAGGAGATGTGCGCGAGGTCCCCGAGCTCCGCGATCTCCCGCGCCAGCGTCGTCTTCCCGGTTCCCGCGACGCCGCAGACCACGACCGCCACCGGGCACCGCGCGTGCCACGCGAAGTGCCGGCCGAGCCGGAACAGCTCCCGCGCCCCGTCGCGCTGCGCGTCGCGCTCGGAGTCGCCGTGGTCGAGCGACGAGGCGCGCAGGCAAGCGACCTTGGCCCGCACCCAGGCCCGGTAGCAGGCATAGAACGCCAGCAGGGCGTCGTCGCCGGGGTCGCCCCCCGCCTCGCGGTAGCCGGCCACCAACGCGGCCGCTGCCACGTCGGACCCGAGTCGCGCCAGGTCCATGACCAGGAACGCGAGATCGGCGCCGACGTCGATCTCCCGCAGCGCCGGGTTGAATTCGACGCAGTCGTACACGTACACCTCCCCGTCCCGAGGCACGATCACGTGCTCGGCCCGGAGGTCGCCGTGGCAGTCGCGAACCTGGCCGCCCGCCCCCCGGGCCGCGAGCGTCGTTCGGCGCGCGGCGACGAACCGGTGGGTGAACTCGCGTCCCGCCTCGAGCGCGTTCCAATCGAGCGTGCCGTCGTCGGCGTCGATGAGCTCGTCGACGTTGTCGATGATCGGCGCCGTCAGCGCCTCGACGCCGCTTCGCTCCGGCGCGGCCACCGGCGCGTCGGCGTGGAAGGCCGCCAGCAGCTCGGCAACCGCGACCGCGTGCCTCTTCTCCACCGCGCCGGCCTCCGCCAGCGACGCGAGGCTGCGGTCCTCTTCGACCCTGCGCATCTCGACCGCGTACTCGACCGCCGCCGCGTCGTCCTCCCCAACCAGCGCGTAGCGCTCGCCCGACCGGGCGATCCCGAGCACGCGCAGGTAGATGCACGGCGCGAGGCGCCTGTTGAGGCGAACCTCCTCGCGGCACATCTCGCGGCGGCGTTCCGCGGTCCCGTAGTCGAGGAACGGGAACCGGACCGGCTTCTTGACCTTGTACGCGAGCTCGCCGGCGAGGAACACCCAGGAGGTGTGGGTCTCTCGCAGCTCCACAGTCGCCGGCGCATGCGGGTAGAAGCCCGCGTCGAGCATCGCCGCGACGAGCTCCGGCCGTGACGCTTCGGGGCCCACGGCGGGAGCGTACGGGCTACAGCAGCTTTTCCTGGCCCTTTGCCGTGCGGCGACGGCGCGGGATCCCGGCCGCCTCGGTGAGCGCGGCCTCGACGTCGGCGAGAATCGCCCGCTCGGAGCGCGAGGCGACGATCGGCTCGGCCATGCCGTCGACGTGCACGTAGGTCCGCCTGCCCTCGCCGCGATCCTTGGGGTCGAGCGGCACAAGCGCGAACACCCTGTCAGCGCGAACGAACTTGCCGTAGCCGAGCGAGACGAGTCGTGGATCGCGCTTCGGCATCGCTCACTCCAGGGAGTCGAGCCCGCGCCGCGCCCTCTTCG
>DATHVJ010000095.1:0-7174 GCA_035461345.1 Solirubrobacterales bacterium
GCAGACGTACAGCTTCATCGGCGGGCGCAGCCTATCCGGTAGCTTTCGCCGCGTGGAGCTCGCCGGGAAGACCGTGCTGCTGAGTGGTGCGACCGGGGGGCTCGGACGGGCGATCGCCGTCGCGCTCGCCTCGCGCGGCGCGACCCTCGTGCTCAGCTCGCGCAAGCAGCAGGCTCTCGACGAGCTGGCCGGCTCGTTGCCCGGCGACGGGCATCGGGTTGTCGTCGCCGACCTCGCCGAGCCGCACGCCCCCGAGCGCCTTGCCAGTGAGGCGGGGTCGGTCGACGTGCTGGTCGCGAACGCCGGCCTCCCCGGCACCGGGAAGCTCGGGGACTTCAGCTCCGAGGAGCTCGGACGCGTGCTGCGGGTGAACCTCGAGGCGCCGATCCGCCTCACCCACGAGCTTCTGCCGGCGATGCAGGAGCGGGGCTCGGGGCATCTCGTGTTCGTCTCCTCGCTGTCCGGGAAGGCCGTCAGCCCGCGCGCGTCGCTGTACTCGGCGACGAAGTTCGGGCTGCGTGGATTCTCGCTCGCGCTGCGCGAGGACCTGTGGAAGCACGGCGTCGGCGTCTCGCTCGTCTCGCCGGGGTTCGTCCGCGAGGCGGGGATGTTCCACGACAGCGGCGCGACGCCGCCTCCCGGGTTCGGCACTACGTCGCCCGACGAGGTGGGGGAGGCCGTGGCGACGGCGATCGAGCGCAACCGCCACGAGGTCGAGGTCGCGCCGGCGCTCACGCGGGTGCTCGCCAACTTCGCCCTCCGGCGGCCCGAGCTTGCGGCTCGGATCGCGTACAGGCGCGGCAGGGGGACGAAGATCGCCGAGCGGGTGGCGAGCGGCCAGGCCGACAAGCGCTAGCTGTCCCGGCGGATTCACATCCGCGGGTTTCGGAGCCGTGCCTCGCGGGGAGGTCATACTGAAGGCATGGCGGACAGCTTCGGATCACGATCGACGCTCGAGGTCGGTGGCCGCGAGTATGAGATCCACCGCCTCGACGCGCTCCAGAAGCAGTACGACGTAGCGCGGCTGCCGTACTCGCTCCGGGTGCTGCTCGAGAACGTGCTCCGGCTCGAGGACGGCCACTCCGTCACCCGCGAGGACATCGAGGCGATCGCGAGCTGGGACGCGAAGGCGGAGCCGAGCATCGAGATCCCGTTCCAGCCCAGCCGGGTGCTGATGCAGGACTTCACCGGCGTTCCGGCGATCGTCGACCTGGCTGCGATGCGCGACGCGATGGAGGATCTCGGCGGCGACCCGGTGGCGATCAACCCGCTCGTCCCCGTCGACCTGATCATCGACCACTCGGTCCAGGTCGACGCGTTCGGGAACCCGCGCGCGTTCGCGATCAACGCCGAGCGCGAGTTCGAGCGCAACGGGGAGCGCTACGCCTTCCTGCGCTGGGGGCAGACCGCGTTCGACAACTTCAGGGTCGTGCCGCCGGCGACCGGGATCTGCCACCAGGTCAACCTGGAGTACCTGGGCCGGGTCGTGTGGAGCGACGAGCAGGACGGGGTGGCGCGGGCGTATCCGGACACCCTCGTCGGCACCGACTCGCACACGACGATGATCAACGGCCTCGGCGTGCTGGGCTGGGGCGTGGGCGGGATCGAGGCCGAGGCGGCGATGCTGGGCCAGCCGATCTCGATGCTCTTGCCGCAGGTGATCGGGTTCAAGCTCACCGGCGAGCTGCCCGAGGGGTCGACCGCCACCGACCTCGTCCTGCGTGTCACCGAGATGCTGCGCGACACGGGGGTGGTTGCGAAGTTCGTCGAGTTCTTCGGGCCCGGGCTCGGGGGCCTCGGCCTCGCCGACCGGGCGACGATCGGCAACATGTCGCCCGAGTTCGGCTCCACGTGCGCGATCTTCCCGCCCGACGCCGAGACGCTGCGCTACCTCGAGTTCACCGGCCGCCCCACCGAGGTGATCGAGCTCGCCGACGCGTACACCCGCGAGCAGGGGCTGTTCCACACCTCCGACTCCGACGAGCCGACGTTCACCGACGCGCTCGAACTCGACCTCGCCGACGTCGAGCCGAGCATCGCCGGTCCCAAGCGGCCCCAGGACCGAGTCGCGCTGAGCCACGCCAAGCAGGCGTTCTTCGAGACGATGGCTGACTTCAACCCCAGCGCCGGGCACGAGCTCGAGGGCACCGACGAGGCGAGTGCCGAGTCGTTCCCCGCCAGCGACCCGCCGGCGGCGCGGCCCGGGAACGGCGGTGCCAGCCGGCCGCGCTCGGCGCCCGTAGGTCATCGGCACGGGGCCGCGGTCGCCGAGCACACGGGCGACGCCGTCGCGGTGGCGATGGAGGACGGGACCGAGGTCGAGCTCGACCACGGGCGCGTGGTGATCGCCGCGATCACGAGCTGCACGAACACGTCGAACCCGACGGTGATGGTCGGTGCGGGCCTGCTGGCGCGCAACGCGGTCGAGCGCGGTCTCGACGTGATGCCGTGGGTGAAGACCTCGCTCGCGCCGGGCTCGACGGTGGTCACCGACTACCTCGACAAGGCCGGCCTGACCAGGTACCTCGACGAGCTCGGCTTCAACCTCGTCGGGTACGGGTGCACGACGTGCATCGGGAACTCGGGGCCCCTGCCCGACCCGATCGCGAAGGCGGTCAACGACAAGGACCTGGTCGTGTGCTCGGTGCTTTCCGGAAACCGCAACTTCGAGGGCCGGATCAACCAGGACGTCAAGGCGAACTACCTCGCTTCCCCGCCGCTGTGCGTCGCGTACGCGCTCGCCGGCCGCATGGACCTCGACCTGACCGAGGAGCCGCTGGGCGAGGGGTCGGACGGCGAGCCGGTGTACCTGCGCGACATCTGGCCCAGCTCGGACGAGGTCAAGCGGACGGTGGAGGAAGCGATCCGCTCCGAGATGTTCACCAAGAGCTACGCCGAGGTCTTCACCGGCGACGAGCGATGGCGGGCGATCGAGGTTCCCGAGGGCGATCGCTACGCGTGGCCGGACTCGACCTACGTCCGCAAGCCCCCGTTCTTCGAGGGGATGGATCCCGAGCCGCAGGAGGCGGAGCCGATCGAGGGCGCGCGAGTGCTGGCGCTGCTTGGCGACTCGATCACCACCGACCACATCTCGCCGGCGGGCGCGATCAAGAAGCAGAGCCCGGCCGGGCAGTGGCTGATCGACAACGGCGTCGAGCCGCGGGACTTCAACTCGTACGGGTCGCGCCGCGGGAACCACGAGGTGATGATGCGCGGAACGTTCGCCAACGTCAGGCTCCGCAACCAGCTCGTCGACAAGGAAGGGGGCTTCACGCGCCACTTCCCGGACGGCGAGGAGATGCCGATCTACGATGCCGCGATGCGCTACTCGGACGAGGGCGTCCCGCTCGTCGTCCTGGCCGGGAAGGAGTACGGCTCGGGCTCGTCGCGGGACTGGGCGGCGAAGGGCACCGCGCTGCTCGGAGTGCGGGCGGTGATCGCGCAGAGCTTCGAGCGCATCCACCGCTCGAACCTGATCGGGATGGGCGTCGCCCCGCTTCAGTTCGCCGACGGCGACGGGGTCGAGGCGCTGGGCTTGACCGGCGAGGAGGGGTTCGACGTCTCGGACCTGAAGAACGGAGAGGCGCGGAGCGTCACCGTGACGGCGACCCGCGAGGGGGCCGATCCGGTGAGCTTCGAGGCCCGGGTGCGGCTCGACACCCCGAACGAGGTCCGCTACTTCCAGCACGGCGGGATCCTGCAGCGGGTGCTGCGCGAGCTGCGCTGACCCCCCAATCTTCGGGTTGACACGGCCGCTCTCGATCGGGCAGAATCAACTGCCAGCGGCGGGGAACCTGCGATACTTTGGCAAGCTCGTCCCCGGCCAGTCCCGCCTCCGGGGACGATCGCGTCGGCATCCCTCCCTGGCTACCGACGCGCAGGCGTGGCGCGGGCCGTGCGGACCCCCTGCCTCCCACGGCCCCGCCCCGCCAACCATCACGCGCGCAAATGCTCCGCTGCGCGTCCGCTTTCGCGCGGTTGGCCTAGGGTCTGGTGAATGGAGATCAGACCGGTCGCCGAAGGCGACCTCGACCAGCTCCTGCCGCTGATGCGCGGGTACTGCGAGTTCTACGGGACCGATCCGAGCGACGAGGCTCTGCTCGAGCTGTCGCGGTGGCTGCTCGAGCATCCCGAGGACGGCGTGCAGACGATCGCCGTCGACGACGAGGGCCAAGCGATCGGATTCGCGACCATCTACTGGACGTGGCGCACGATGCATGCCGCCCGGATCGCGGTGCTCGAGGACGTGTACGTCTCCCCCGCCGCGCGGGGCGGCGGTGTGGCGGGCGCCCTGATCGAGGACGCGCGCGGTCGCGCGCGCGAGCGCGGCGCCGTGCAGCTTGACTGGCAGACGGCGAAGACGAACGAGCGCGCGCAGCGCGCCTACGCTGCGCTCGGCGCCGAGCCCGACGATCGGTGGTTGGACTACTCGGTTCCCACCCGCCGCCTGGAGTAGCCGCCGAGGGCGCAGCACGCGGCCGGGATGCGGACCGAGCCGCCCGAGTCGGTGCCGAGCGCCGCTTCGGCGAGACCCGCGGCGAGTGCGGCCGCCGACCCCGCGGTCGATCCGCCCGCCGTCCGCTCGGGAGCGAGTGGATTCGGGACCGCACCGGAGTGGGGGTTGTGGCTCGTGATCCCGTACGCGAACTCGTGCAGGTTGGTCTTGCCGCGGAGGGCGGACCCCCCTAGCTGCGCCGGCGACACAGCGCCGCCATCTCGTCCTTGGTCATCGCGCCCCCTTCCGCGGCCTCCAGCTGGGTCGACACCCCGAGCTTCGCACGGTCGCGGGATGATGCGGGCGAGAGCATCGCGACCGAAGGGAGCGCAGCATGGGCGTGGACTTCCAGGAGACGATCTCGAAGGCCCAGGAGGCGATCACGGCCAGGCGCGTGTACGGCGAGCCGTACGAGCGTGACGGCGTGACCGTCATTCCCGCCGCCGCGGTCCGTGGCGGCGGCGGGGGCGGGAGCGGGGAGGACGCGACCAAGGGCGGGTCGGGCGGAGGCGGCGGATTCGGCCTCACCGCCCGCCCGGTGGGCGCCTACGTGATCGAGGGCGGGAAGGTGCGCTGGGAGCCCGTCGTCGACCCGACGCGGCTCGTGCTTCAGGTGATCCTCGCCGTGCTCGGCGTGGCGTTCCTGATCGGACGGCGGCGCTAGGCCCCAGCTAGCGTCGCCGCCTCTCGATCCAGGCGATCCCGATCACGCTGCCGACCGGCCCCGCGGGCGTGACCGTCGCGGCAAGCAGCGTGTACGGGACCTCGTGGCGCAGGACCGCGATCCACACCAGCAGGCACAGGAGGATGAACCCGATCCCGTGGCCGAGCCCGAAGACGAAGGTCTCGCCCTCGAACCCCGGCATCAGCCAGAAGAACAGCAGCGCCGCGAACAGCGCCAGCTCGACATACGAGGCGAGCTTGACCCACGGAAACAGCGCCCCGGGAACGGGCCTGCGCAAGGCGTCGGAGGGGCGCTGCGGCTGGGCGTCCGATGTCCGCTCGGTGAAGATCAGGCTCGGGCGCTGAACGCGGGCTCGGCGTCGCCCTCGAACGTCATCAGGACGATGCGCTCCTGCTCGGTGCGGTGGGCCGCGGGGTAGCCCTCGGACGGGGCCGCGCGCTGGGGGCGCCCGATGTATGAGAACTCGACGCCCTCCGGCATCAGCTCGGGCATCCGCCGCGACATGATCTTCCACGCGCCCATGTTCTGCGGCTCCTCCTGCACCCAGACGATCTCGCGCAGGTTCGGATAGCGCGAGATCAGCTCCGCGAGCTGGTCGCTCGCGAACGGATACAGCAGTTCGAGGCGGGCAATCGCGACCTTCTCGGCGGCCTCCCGGCGCCCGTGCCCGTCGATGTCGTAGTAGACCTTGCCGCTGCAGACCGCGAGGCGCTCGACCCGCTCACGGCGGTCGGCGGCGCGGGGATCGTCGAGCACGAACTCGAATCGTCCCTCCGTCAGGTGGTCGAGCCGCGAGGCGGCCGCCGGCAGCCGCAGCAGGCCCTTGGGCGTGAACACGACCAGCGGCCGCTGCTTCGCGATCCTCGCCTGCCGGCGCAGGAGGTGAAAGTACTGGGCCGCCGTCGTCGGGTTGGCGAGGCGCATGTTCCCCTCCGCGGCCAGCGCGATGAAGCGCTCGATGCGGGCGCTGGAGTGCTCCGGCCCCGAGCCCTCGTAGCCGTGCGGCAGCAGCAGCGTCAGCCGCGTGGTCTGCCCCCACTTCGACTCACCCGGTCCGATGAAGCTGTCGATGATCACCTGGGCGGCGTTGCCGAAGTCGCCGAACTGCGCCTCCCACAGGATCAGGCTCTCGGGCGCGGCCGCCGAGTAGCCGTACTCGAATCCCAGGCATCCGGTCTCCGACAGGGGACTGTTGTGGATCTCGAACGGCGCCCCGGCGTCGGACAGATGCTGGATCGGGGCGTAGCGCAGACCGGTCTTCTCGTCGTGGAGCACCAGGTGGCGGTGCGAGAACGTCCCCCGCTCGGTGTCCTGGCCCGTGAGCCGTATGTGAGTGCCCTCGGTCAGCAGCGAGGCGAAGGCGAGCGCCTCAGCGTGGCCCCAGTCGATCCCCCCGTCGGTCAACGCCCCGGTGCGGCGCGAGAGCGGCTTGCGCAGCTTGCGGTGGATCGTGAAGCTCTCCGGGACCTTGACGAGCTCCTCGTTCAACGTCTCGAGCCGCTCCCTGGAGACGGCCGTCTCGACCTCGGGGCTCTTGCGCCGGTCGAGCTCGCTCGTCATCGTCCCGGTGCTCGGCTCCTCGTACTCGCCCGCCTCGATCTTCTCCCGCAGGCGCTTCAGGGCCTCGGCGAGCGCTTCGCGGCGTTGCTTGGCGTCGGCGTCGATCTGCTCCCGATCGACCACTCCCTCGCCGATCAGCTTGTCGGCGTAGATCTCGCTCACCGGCGGGTGCTGCTTGATCACCTCGGCCATCTTTGGCTGCGTGTAGGCAGGTTCGTCGGTCTCGTTGTGCCCGTAGCGCCGGTACCCGATCAGGTCGATGACCACGTCGCGGTGGAACTCCTGCCGGTACGCCATCGCGAGCCGGACCGCGGCGATGCAGGACTCGACGTCGTCCGCGTTGACGTGGATGATCGGCACGTTGTAGCCCTTCGCCATGTCCGCCGCGTAGGGCGTCGAGCGCGCCTCGTGGGGATCGGTCGTGAACCCCACCT
>DATHVJ010000096.1:0-9171 GCA_035461345.1 Solirubrobacterales bacterium
CCTGGGGCTGTTCGGCCGCGGCGACCCCGACTCACTCCCCTCCGGGGACCTCGGCTACCTGAAGGTGATCGGTCGGATGGCCGGGCTCGGCCGGCGCGCGACGCCGGACGAGGTCGAGGAGTTCTTTGCGCCGTACGCCCCCTACCGCGGGCTGGCGGGGACCTTCACCCTCGCGACGTATCACGCCCAGGTGAAGAGGGGGCCTCCGCTTCGCCGCGCCGCGTAGACGGACCCGGCAGCGACCCGCGAAACGCTTGCGTTTCGCGGGTCTTGTGCAGGAGCATTTCGCGCGGTCGCTGCTGGGGCTACTCGGGTATGCGACCCGGGAGAAGCTCGTTGGTAAGCACGTCGTCGATCTCCGGCAGCGAGGCGAGCACGCCCTCGTCGACCATGAACCCCGCGAACTCGCGCCACCGCGCTGGATCCATGCGTCCGTAGGGCTCGCCGCCGCGCGGCAGCAGCGCAGGGAGCGTCTTCGACACCTGCGCGCGGGTGAGCTTCGGGTCGAGGTCCCGGTTCGCGGACACCAGGGCGCGGGTGGCGAGCGCGGGGTCGTCGTCGGCGGCGCGGGTGCCGCGCTCGAGCGCGGCGAGGAAGAGCCGGACCGCCTCCGGGTCGTCGGCGACGCGGTCCGCGCTGGCGACGAGGACGAGCTCGTCGTAGGTCGGGATCCCGAGCTCGTCGACCGGGATCACGGTCGGCTTGTCGCCGCGGCGCTGGAGCTGCACGCCCTCGATGTTCCAGAACAGGCCGAGCACGGCGTCGACCCGCCGGGCTATGAGCGGCGACAGCAGGTTGAGGCCGACGTCCACCTGCTCGACGTCGTCCGGCCTCAGCCCGCCCTCGCGCAGGATCGCGTCCAGGAACGCGTCCTGGTACGGGATGCCGGCTGTCGCGACGCGCTTGCCGTCCAGCTGGCGCGGGTTGGCGATCGCGTCCTTGCCGAGCGAGGCCAGCGACGTCAGCGGCGTGCGAGCTAGCGCGCCGACGGCGACGACGTCGAGGCCCTCCTCGCGCGCCAGCAGCACCTCGGGCTCGTATGAGATCGCGAGATCGACCCTTCCCGCCGCCACCTGCTTGATCGGCGCGGCCGGGTCGGAGGGGACCTGCGGGTCGAGGTCGAGACCGGCGTCCTCGAAGTAGCCGCGATCGATGCCGGCGTAGATGCCGGCGTGGTCGGGGTTCGGGAACCAGTCGAGCGCCACAGTGAAGCCCTCGGTTCGATCGCCGCTGCCGCTCTCCTCGCGTTCCCCGCATCCCCCGAGGACCGCGACGGCGGCGATCACGAGCGCGATGGCGGCGCGCCTCATCGCTCCCACCACGCCACGCGCCGCTCGACCAGCGACAGGATGCCGAACAGCCCGACCGCGAAGACCGACAGGACCACGACGGCGGCGAACAGCCGCGCCGTCTCGAGCTGCGCCGAGGCCTGGAGCATCAGGTGCCCGAGCCCCGCCGTCGAGCCCGCCCACTCCCCGAACACGGCCCCGATCACGGCCACCGCGATTGCGATCTTCGCGCCGCTGAACGCGAACGGCAGCGCCGACGGGGCCTCCGCCCGGAGGAAGATGCCCGCCCGCGTCGCATCGAGGGTGCGCATCAGCTTGATCAGGTCCGGATCCACGGATCGCAAGCCGTCCAGGGTATTCACCGTGATCGGGAAGAAGCAGATCAGGGCGATGATCGCCAGCTTTGGGCCGATGCCGAACCCGAACCACACGACGAGGATCGGGGCGACGACGATGATCGGCACGGTCTGCGAGGCAACGAGCAGCGGGTAGAAGGCGCGCCGCAGCGTCCCGGAGAGGTGCAGCAGGGCCGCGAAGGCGAGGCCGGCCCCCAGGGCCACACCGAATCCGAGCACCACCTCCTGGAGCGTGACCCAGCCGTCCTCGGCCAGCAGCTCGCGGTCGGTCCACAGGGCCTCGGCGACCTCGCTCGGGGCGGGAATCAGGAACGGCTCGACGCTGAGCGCGTCTGCGAGCAGGTCCCACTCGGCTGCCAGCTGCCAGGCGCCGATCCCCGCGAGCACGAGCGCGAGCGGAAGCAGCGCGTGGCGGGCGCCGGTCATCGCGAGCCCCCCGCGAGCGCGGCCAGCGCGCGCTCGCGTGCGGCGGTGAACGCCGGCGCCGTGACGGCGACCGTCCGCGGACGGTCGCGGGGCGCCGGGGCGGACAGCTCGATCACCGCCCGCGCCGGTCGCGCCGACAGCACCACGACGCGGTCCGACAGGTACAGGGCCTCCTCGACGTCGTGGGTCACGAGCACCGCCGTTCGCGGCTCGGCATCGAGCGCGCCGGAGAGCCATTCCTGCATCTCGGCGCGGGTGATCGCGTCGAGCCCCGCGAAGGGCTCGTCGAGCAGCAGCGCGGGCTTGCCCGCGAGAAGGGTGCGCAGGAAGGCGACACGTTGGCGCATCCCACCCGACAGCTCGGCGGGCCGGGCCCGCTCGAATCCCGCGAGGCCGAAACGCTCGAATAGGGGCGCCGCGGAGCGGCGGGCGTCGGCACGGCGGGCGCCGCGGTTGCGGAGCGCCAGCGCCGCGTTGTCGATCGCCGACAGCCACGGAAGCAGCAGGTCGCGCTGCGGCATGTAGGCGCAGCGGCGCAAACGCTCCTCGGGGGCCACCGCGTCGCCGACGGCGATCGCGCCCCGAGTCGGCTCGCGCAGGCCGGCGATCAGCTCCAGCAGCGTCGACTTTCCGCATCCCGACGGGCCGACGATTCCGAGCACCTCGCGCGATGCCGCGCGAAGGTGGAGCGCGTCGATCACCCGCCGGTCGGCGAACGAGTGCGCCACGGAGTCGACCGCGATCGCCGCGCCCCCGCCGGGCCCGGCGTCACGCTCCGAGATCGAATGAGACTCCGCTATGGGAGCCTCGCGCGTCGTCTGCATGCTCCCTCCGCGCGAATTACCGCACAGGTTCCACGGGTCAGCGCCGGGCGGACGTTGCCGAGGGCGCTATCTCAGCCCGCTTTCCCGCGAGCCCCCCGGTTTTTCGTCGTAGCCGCAGGATACCTCGCGAGAGGCGCGCTCACTCCGCCAGCGGCGCGCCGCCGGCGACGACGTTCACGAACCCCTCGAGGTGCTTGGTGGTCCAGCACTCGTAGGCGCCGTCGCAGTAGCGCTCGTACGCAGCCATCACCGAGTCGCCGTAGTTCCAATACAGCCGCGGCTCGGGGTTGAGCCAGAACGTGCGGCCGGCCCGCTCCGCCACCCTGGCGAACGTCTCCGCGTGCGGCTCTCGACCGTTGGTGCGCGCGTCGCCAAGCACGATCACGGTCGAGCGCGGGTCGAGGTCCTCGGAGATCTCGGCTTCGAACTCGAGCCACACGCGCCCGTAGTCGGTGTAGCCGGATACGTCCGCGACCCCGCCCTCGCGCGAGATCAGCTCCGAGATGCTGCGGAAGTCGCGCTCGCGCTCGAACACGTCCGTGACCTCCGAGATCCGCTCGATGAAGACGAAGCTGCGCAGCTTCCGGAACGAGTCGTGGAGCGCGTGCAGGACCGATAGGAAGAACACGCTCGCCGAGGTCACCGAAGTCGAGACGTCGCACAGCACGTAGATCTCCGGGCGCCGGGGCCGGCGCGGGCGATGCTTGAGGCGAAGCGGCACCCCGCCGGTCTCGAGTGACGCTCGCATCGTGCGGCGGACATCGACGATCGCCCCGCGCCGGCGTCCGCGCTGCTCGTGGCCAAGCGTGGCGAGCCGGCGCTTGAGCTGGGCGACGGCCCTGTGGACGCCGGCGAGGTCCTGCGACGGGCTGGTGGGCAGGGCGCGGTCGAGGTCGGCGAGCGGCCGCGACGGGGGGAGCCGGTCGGTGCGCTCGATCAGCCCCCGCTCGAGCTCGCGGCGGAGGTGGCTCTCGAACTGGTTCAGGCTCTCCCGGTCCAGCGTCAGCATGTCGCCCTCTCCCTCCGGCTCGGCGCGCCCTCGCACCTGGAGCCCGAGCGTGCGCCTGATCCGCTGCACGTCGACTCCGACCACGCCCGAGCCCTCGCCGCCGCGCCCGAAGGCGGCGATCGCCAGCCGCGCAAGATCGCGCATCTCTCCGTCGCGGCCCTCGGTGATCGCCTGTCGGATCGCCTCCCGGAGCTCGTCCAGGTCGAGGTCGGCGCCGGCGCCATGGCGGTGCTGCTCGCCGACGCCTCGCCGCAGGGCCTCCGCCTCGGCGGCGCGGAAGAAGTAGCGGTCGAACAGGAGGTCGAACACCCGGCGGTCCTCCTGGGACTTCGCCAGCGTCGCGCCCAGCGCCTCACGGAAGTCGGTCGGCTCGGTCCACGGGACCTCGTCCAGGGCCTCGAACGCGTCGAGGATCTCGGACGTGCCGATGCTCAGCCCCTCGCGTCGCAGCTCCTCGCAGAACGCGACCACCCGGGGACCGAAGCCCGCCGGAAGGTGCGAGGCGTCGGTGCTCATCCCGCGGCTTCGGCCGGGGTTTCCGAGAGCTTCACGCCGACGCGCTCGGCTACGAGATCGAGATCGGTGCGGTGCTTGACGATGATGCTCATCGTTCGCTCGAACACCGAGCGGTCGATGTCGTCGGCGCCGAGCAGCAGCACCGCGCGTGCCCAGTCGATCGACTCGGCGATCGAGGGCGGCTTCTTGAGGTCGAGCGAGCGGACCATGTGGACGACCTCGACGAGCCGCCTGGCGAGCTGCTCGTCGAGCTCGGGCGAGTGCAGGCGCACGATCTCGACCTCGCGCTCGATCGCAGGATAGTCAAGCCACAGGTACAGGCAGCGGCGCTTGAGCGCCTCGGTCAGCTCGCGCGAGTTGTTCGAAGTCAGGACCACCAGCGGGCGGGTGCGGGCCTCGATCACGCCGAGCTCGGGGATCGAGATCTGGAAATCGGACAGGACCTCGAGCAGCATCGCCTCGAATTCCTGGTCGGTCTTGTCGATCTCGTCGATCAACAGCACGACCGGCTCCTCGGACGCGATCGCGGCGAGCAGCGGCCGGGTGAGCACGAACTCCTCGCTGAAGATGTCCTCCCAAGCATTTCCGGCCGGCTGCTCTGCTCCCGCTCGCTCGCGCTCGAGCAACCGGTCCTGACGCTCGCTCGCTCTCGCGTCCGCGCCGGCCGGGTTTGTGGCGGCTTCCGCCTGGATCCGGAGCAGCTGCTTGCGGTAGTTCCACTCGTACAGGGCCTTTGCCTCGTCGAGGCCCTCGTAGCACTGCAGCCGAATCAGCTCGCGCCCCGTGGCGCGCGACAGCGCCTTCGCCAGCTCCGTCTTGCCGACGCCGGCCGGGCCCTCGACGAGGATCGGCTTCCCCAGTCGCTGGGCGAGGTAGGAGACGAGCGCCGCCGGCTCATCGGCCAGGTAGCCGACCTCGCCGAGCGCGGCCTTCACGTCCTCTACGGAGGCGGGTTGCGCCATGCGGCGATGATAATGAGGGTGTGACCGTGCTCCGCCCCCGGGCCTGTCCGTGACCGCGCTCGCCCCGCTGGCGCTCGCCGGGGCCGCCGCGCTGCGCGCGGCGGCGGTCCTGCCCGACGACGACACGCCGTATCTGGTGCTAATGGTGGCCGGGTTCATCGTCGGCATCCTCGGCCACGTGTTCCGCGTCAGGCTGATGATCGCCGTCGGGATCGCGATGATCTTCCTGGCGACGTTGCTGCTCCCGATCGCGCTCAACCTGTTCGGCGACCGCGAGGAGCCGAGCGTCCCCGGCGCGCCCGCCTAGTGCGGCGCGGCGCCGAGACCCCCAGCGGCCGCAAGCAGCACGCGCACGCGCTGTTCGCGGGGCTGCCGCGCCGCTACGACATGCTGTCGGCGGCGCTGAGCTTCGGCCAGGACCCACGCTGGCGCCGGGCGATGGTCGGCGCGATCGTCGCGTCGCCCTGGGACCGGGTGCTCGACGTCGCCACCGGGACCGGGATGGTGGCGGCCGAGCTCGTGAAGCGGTGGGGATGCCGCGTCGTCGGGATCGACCAGAGCGAGGAGATGCTCGCCGGCGCGCGGGCGAAGCTGGCGCGGGACCCGTGGCTAGGGTCGCGCATCGAGCTCGTCCGGGGTGAGGCGGAGCGGCTCCCGTTCGCCGACGGCGAGTTCGACGGGCTCACCTTCACCTATCTGCTCCGCTACGTCGACGACCCCGCGGCGACGCTGGGGGAGCTCGCCCGCGTGGTGCGCCCCGGTGGACGCGTCGCCTCGGTCGAGTTCGGGGTTCCCGGGCTCGCCCCCGCTCGGGCGGCGTGGCTCGCCTGGACCCGGATCGGGCTGCCGGCCTTCGGCCGCCTCGCGTCGAGCGACTGGTACGAGGTCGGCCGCTTCCTCGGCCCCAGCATCTCCGACCTCGACCGCCGCCTGCCGCCCGAGCGCCAGGCGGAGCTGTGGCGGGCGGCGGGGATCGACTCGGTCGTTATCCGGCGGATGAGCCTCGGGGGCGGCGTCGTGATGCACGGGACCAGGCGTGGCTGAGCTACGCCGCCCGGCGTTCTACGCGCTGCGGAGCGGCGGTTGGCGCGACCTGGTCACGCTGCTTCACCCGCCGTACACCGCGTGGCACCTGAGCTATGTCGCGATCGGCGCCGCGGCCGCGCCCGAGCTCCACGTCGATCGCCTGGTGGCCGCGCTGGCGGCGTTCTTCCTCGCGGTCGGGATCGCCGCGCACGCGCTCGACGAGCTCAACGGGCGCCCGCTCGGCACCCGGCTCCCCGACCGGGCGCTGATCGCGCTGGCCTGCGTCGGCGTCGGCGGAGCAGTCGCGATCGGGATCGCGGGGATCGCGATCGTGTCGGTGACTCTGGCGCCGTTCGTCGTCGCGGGAGCGTTCATCGTCGTCGCCTACAACCTCGAGCTGTTCGGGGGGCGCTTCCACACCGACGCGTGGTTCGCGGCGGCGTGGGGAGCCTTCCCCGCCGCGACCGGCTACTGGGTCAACGCGCTCGAGGTGGAGCCGGCCGGGGTCCTCGTCACGGCGGCGTGCTTTGCGTTCAGTCTCGCCCAGCGGCGGCTGAGCACGCCCGTCCGCGAGCTGAGGAGGCGGACGCGGTCGGTTCAGGGCGAGCTGAGGCTGACCGGCGGGGAGGTGATCGAGCTGACACCTGCCCGGCTCGCGGCGCCGCTCGACGGCGCGCTGAAGGCGCTGTCGGTCGCGATCGTCGTCCTCGCGGTCGGGCTCGTGTGGCTGCGCCTCTAGCCTCGATAGCGGGCGTCCAGGGCCTGCGCTAGTCTCGCGCACGAAGGCGCCGAGGAGGCTGGATGGCCGATCGACGAGGAGAGCAGACCGGCGGCGGGCAGGCGCGGGCCGAGCGCAGGCTGCGGGCCGTGGACGACCCTGGCGAGGCCTCCCAGTCATCCGAGCCCGCGTCCGGCGCCGTGGCGAGCGCGGCCGACGCGCGCCGTGCGGCGGAGGAGGTGGGGGCCGCGGCCGAGGAGGCGCGCCGGGAGAGCGTCGCCGAGCTGTCCGGCGAGATCAGGCGGCTGGGCTCCGAGCTGGCGGATGCCCGCCGCGCCGCGGCGGCCGCCGAGGAGGGCAGAGCGGGCGCCGAGCAGCGCTTCGCGGATGCCGAGGCCCGCGTCGAGGCCGCCGATCGGGCTCGCCGGACCGCCGAAGGCACGGTCGCGGACGCAGAGGCCCGGGCGGCGGCCGCCGAGCGGGAGCGCACCGACGCGCTGCGCGAGGTCGAGCGGGCGCGGGCGGAGGGTGCGCGCGAGCTGACGGAGCTTCGCCGCGAGGTCGAGCGCGAGGCCGCCGGCCTCCGCGAGGCGGCGGCGAGGAAGGCCGCCGAGGAGGCACAGCAGCGACTCGAGCACGCGAGGGAGCGCCTGAGGGCGCAGGCGCAGGAGAAGCTGCGGTCCCTGGCGGAGAAGCTGCAGGTCCATGCGGAGGAGCACGCGACGAAGCTCGCCGAGCAGAAGGTGCGTGAGGCGCGAGAGCGCGCGAGCGAGGAGATCGAGCGCCAGCGTCGCGACGCGGAGCAGCGCGTTCGCACCGAGATGGAGGCGCGCGCGCAGGTCGAGGAGGAGCTCGCGGTCACGCGCACCCGCCTCGATGCGCTCGTAGAGCGCGTGGCGCGGGAGGCGGAGAAGCGCGCCCGCGAGGAGGCCGAGGCTCGCAAGCAGCGCCAGCTCGAGGAGCTCGAGCGGGAGATCGAGGCCGAGGCGGAGCGCGCTCGCGCGGAGGCGAGTGCGCGCTCGCGCGCGACGCTGGAGCTTCGCCTCCGCGAGGAGCAGGCTCGTCTGCGGCAGCAGGCCGAGGATCGCGCCCGCGCCGAAGCCGCGCAGCGGATCAACGCGCTCGAGACCCGGCTGCGGCGCGAGGTCGATAGCGAAGCGAAGTCGGCGGCCGAGGCGGCGCGGGAGGCGGCGGAGCAGCGACTCGCCACAGTCGTCGAGAAGGCGGAGCAGGAGGCCGAGGAGCAGGTGCGCGCCGCGGCGGAGCAAGCCCGTCGCGAGGCGCTCGCCTCCGCGCGCGGCGGCGTCTAGCTCGCCCGCTCAGGCGCCGGTCGGCTGTCGCGCCGGCCCGACGGCGAGCTCGCGTTGCTCGGCGGCGAGCTCGATCCGATCCGCCGTCCCTCCGAGCGCCACCCAGCGGTCGACGGCGGAGGCGTGGAACCGGTCGAGGAAGCGGTCGGAGTGGAGCGGATCGTGGTGGAAGAGCATCAGCCTGTCGACCTCCGTGCGCCGTGCGAACGTGAGCGCGTCGGTCAGCGGCGAGTGCCCCCATCCGATGTGGTCCGGGTACTCGTCGTCGGTGTACTGGCAGTCGTGGATCAGGAGCTCGGCGCCGCACGCGAGGTCGTAGCCCGAGATCCACTCGGGATCGAGCGACTCCAGCGACGCGCCGAGACCCGGCTCGTGGTCGGGGATGTAGCACACGGACGCGTCCGCGTCGGTGACCCGGTAGCCGAGGGTCGGTCCCCGGTGGGTGACCGCCTCGGCCCGGATCCGCGCCGACCCGATCTCCCACTCGCTCGCCGGCGTGTCGCGAAACGAGACGTCGCACGGCAGCTCGCGGACCTCAACCGGCGACAGCGGCGCCGAGATGTAGCGCGCGACGCGGTGCTCGAGCGAGGCCTCGGGCGACGAAGGTCCCCAGATCGTGATCCTGGAGTCGGTCCGGAAGCACGGGGGAAAGAACATCAGCCCCTGGATGTGATCGAGATGTAGGTGGGTGAGGAGGACGTTGATGTTCGGCATTCCCGCCGCGAGCGCGAGCCC
>DATHVJ010000097.1:0-6473 GCA_035461345.1 Solirubrobacterales bacterium
CGACATGCCGCGCACCGCCGGCCTCCAGATCGCCGCCAGGACGAGCGCCGCGAGCGCCACCCGCAGGAGCACCGTCCCCGCCGGGCCGAGGTCGTCGAAGAGCGTCGTCGCCAGCGCCGCGCCGACCTGGACCGAGACCACGCCGGCGAGTACGAGCGCCACCGACGCGGATGTGCTCGAGGCGTGCAAGCCGGCAGCGTAGCCCCGCGCTACCCTGCGCGGCCCATGGACCAGTACCGGGCCGGCAGCGACCGGCTCAGCAGCTGGCGCGGAGCCGTCCGACCGGGGGGTTTCAATCCCGCCGACCCGGGTAGTGGAGCGGCGCTTTGAGGCTGATCGGAGCCAAGCGGACGAACGAGCGGGATTTCACTCTCGCGGAGCGGGACGAGCGCCTGGCGTGGATCCTGGGGTCCTCGCGCAGCGGCAGCACCTGGCTCCTGAAGATGCTCTCCGAGCTCCAGGAGGTCGTCCCGATCGACGACCCCCATCTCGGCCACCACCTGGGCGTGTGGCGGCCGATCCCGCTCGCCTGGGCGACCGCCGAGGAGACGCCCCGCCTGACCACCCTGACGGAGGTCAAGCGCGACAAGCCCGACTATTTCTTCTCCGATCGCTACCGCGACGCATGGCTGCCCGCGCTGCGTGACCTCGTCGTCGCCCGCTTCGACGCCCAGGCCCGAGACATCGCGGCCCCGCGCGGGGTGCGCGAGCCCGCCGTTGTCGTCAAGGAACCGGGCTCCCACGCGGCCCCGCTCCTGTTCGCGCTCTTCCCCCGCTCGCGCCTGCTGTGGCTGCTGCGCGATGGCCGCGACGTCGTCGACTCCTGGGTCGATGCCTACCGCCGCGACTCGTGGGCGCTCGACGAGGGCGCGTACCCCACCTCCACCCACGGGCGGCTACACCTCGTGCGGTGGCTGTCGAGCGTGTGGACGTATCGCACCGAGGTCGTGCAGGTCGCCTACGAGCGTCATCCTTCCTCTCGCCGCGCCCTGGTGCGATACGAGAACCTGCGCTCAAACCCGGCCGCGGAGCTGGAGCGAATCTGCGCCGCTCTCGAGCTCGACGTCAGCGGCCAGCGCCTGCGTTCGATCGCCGAGGAGCATTCCTTCGAGCGCGTGTCGGCGGCCCACAAGGGCGCCGGCAAGGTGGTGCGCGCCGCCAGCCCTGGGGGCTGGCGCACCAACCTGACCCCCGAGGAGCAGCAGGCGATGCTCGACATCATGGGCGACAAGCTCGCCGAGCTGCGCTACCTCCCCGGGCCCGGCGCGGTCGCCGCCTGACCCCGGCGCTCCGCTTGGACGCGCTCAGCTCCCTGCGAGTTCGTCGCGCAGCTCGTGAGGACGATCGCTGACGAGGATCTCCACCCCGAGCTCGAGCATCCGGCGTCCCTGGTCCGGCGTGTTCACCGCCCCGGCGCTGATCGTCAGCCCGGCGTCATGGATCGTCGCCGCCAGTTCCTCGGAGAGGATGAAGCCCTCGAGCGACATCCCCGCGATCCCGCGGCTCTTCACCCATTCGACCAGCGCCGCGGGTGCGTAGTCCGCCCACGCGACCAGCCGCGCGTCGACCCCCTGTTCGACCGCCGCCTCACAACCGACGGTGAAGAAGCTGATCAGCTCGGCGCGCTCCCCGGTGCCGTGCGCCCGCACGATCTCGCACGCGCGTTCCGCTGTTCGCCGCGCAAGCCCATGGTCGGCATACGCCTTGACGTCGAGTTGGTACGGGATCTGGTCCGGAATGATCTCGAGCACCTCTTCGAGCGCCATCGGATGCTGGTCGCTCGACTCTCCCGCCCCGCCGACGATGTGGGCATCGAGAAGCTGGGCAGAGTCGTGCTCATGGGCCCACCCCGAGAGATCGGTCGAGTAGGACAGGCTCGGGTCGTGAAGCGCGAGCACGCGGTCGTCGCGCGTCAGCACGACGTCGGACTCGAGCCCTTCGACCCCGTGCGCGAGCGCTCCCTCGAGCGCCTGTCGCGACGACTCCGGGCCGTATGCGCTTCCGAAGCGATGCGCGTAGATAGGGACGGCGGCTTCCGATGCGGGCATGGGTTGGCGTGTACCCGTCATTCGATGCGGGTAGTCCGACGGCGAGAGACGATAAGCGAGAGACGAAGAGGAGGCCACGATGGCGGGCCAGCTAGAGGGCAAGAGGATCGCATTCCTCGTCGCGAACGAGGGAGTCGAGCAGGTCGAGCAGACACGGCCGTGGGAGGCCGTCCGCGAGGCGGGAGCCAAAACCGAGCTGATCGCGCCCGAGGCCGGCGAGGTCCAGGCGTTCAACCACCTTGACAAGGGCGACACCTTCCCGGTCGACCGCACCGTGTCCGGCGCCGACGCGGGCGACTACGACGGCCTGGTGCTCCCGGGCGGCGTAGCCAACCCCGACCAGCTCCGCGCCGACGACGACGCGGTCGCCTTCGTCCGCGGTTTCTTCGAGGCCGGCAAGCCGGTCGGAGCGATCTGCCACGCTCCGTGGACGCTGATCGAGGCCGAGGTCGTCCGCGGCCGCACGTTGACCTCGTGGCCCAGCCTGCAGACGGACATCCGCAACGCGGGCGGCACCTGGGTCGACGAGCAGGTCCACGTCGACGCCGGACTCGTCACGAGCCGCAACCCCGACGACCTCGACGCCTTCTGCGCCAAGATCGTCGAGGAGTTCGCCGAGGGCGTGCACGACGAGCAGCGCGAGGCGACGGTCGGCGCCAGGTCGTAGCCGCGCAGCCTGGGTATAGGGGGGAGTCCGGGGGAGTCGCGTGGCGCAAGTACCTCGGCATCGCCGGGCGGGCAGGGCTGATTTCACCCCGCGGCGGACACGCCCCGAGCGGCGGCAGGATAGGGTCGCTGTCGTGGAGCTCCCACCCGTGGCCTCGAAGCTCGACGGCGCCCTTGGCCTGACCCTCGACGGGGCTGAGGACGGCGTCGCGACCCTGCGGCTCGATCCGGGCGAGGTCGCGGTCGTCGAGGAAGAGGAGCGGAGCTACCTACACGGCGGCACGCTGGCCACCTGCATAGACACCGCCGCGTGGTACGCGGCCGCCAGCGCTTCGATGGCGGACTGGCTCGTCACCGGCCTCCAGCTCGAGGCGCTTCGCCTTGCGCGCCCTGAGCCCCACAGCGTGATCGCCCGCTGCGTCCGCGCCGGGCGCACGCGTGCCGTGGTCGACGTCGAGATCGTTTCCGACGCGGACCCGGAACGGGTGGTGACGGTGGGGCGGGTCAGCCTGCTGCGGGGCTAGCAGCGGCGAAACGCAGCGGAAGTTGAACGCGACTGGCAGCGCGCGGGTGAGGGCCAAGGTCAGGTTCAGGCCGGCGCGTCGCAAGCGGACCACCCAGAGCAGGCGAATCAGGCTGATCGAGCGGGGCTAGCGAGCCCCGGTGGAGACAGCGACCACTTCAGCCCCATCGGTGGCGGAGAAGGTGCGGCGTCAGCGGCCCCCGCCGAACTCCCGGTTCTCGAACGGGACGTACTCGCGGCAGGGCTGACCGCGCAATCCCGGGCACGGCGGCAGGCCGACCGGCGCCTCGAGCCCCGAAACGACCGGCAGCACGACCCGCGAGCGGCGCTTGCTGGAGTGGGCGACGTCGACCGTGGGAGTGCCGTCCGGCTCGGTCTCGGCGAACGCCCAGACCGGCTGATCGCCCCCCGGCGCCGAGACTGTGACGCGGATGCGCGAGCCCTCGCGGTAGACGTGCCCCTGGTAGTAGAGCGGGATCACCACCTTGACCCAGCGATCCCGCGGCAGGGTCCGCGCGTCCGCCTCGCGATAGCTCGGATACGGCTCGAGCAGCGTGCTGCGGCCGCTGGCGAGCTTGCGCGCCCCGGTCCGCAGCCACCCGCTCTGCACGAAGGTCTCCTTGCCGTCCGGGCGGATCTCGGACACCGTGGCCTGGAGGTCGACGTTGCGCGCCGAGGACCGCAGCCAAAGCTGCACCGCGCCCGCGCCGAGCACGGCGGTGTCCGAGCCGAGCGGTGCGGTCGCGTACGACAGCGCCCGACCCGTGGCGCTCTGGGTCCACTCGTAGTCGGGGGACGCCGTCCACAGCCCTCCCGGCCCGGAGTCGGTGTCGCCGCTGAAGTCGGTGGGCGGTCGCGCCCCAGGGTCCCAGACAAAGCGGTCGGCACCCCGCTTCCCGACCCGGTCCTTGAGCCTGCCGCCGCTCCGGAGGAACCACGAGCGGGGCCTGACGCCAGGCGGGGGGAAGCGCCTGAACGAGGCCTCGAACGCGGGAACGGGCGCGCCCGGGCGGCTCCCGCCGGCGCCGTTCTCGAACAGGACGCGCGCCCGAGGCAGGTCCTCGAAGGCGGCAAGCGCGGAGTCGAAGTCGGGCTGCTGCTGAATCGGGTCGTCCGGCAGCGTCACCCCCGGGACGCCCATCCCGGCGGCATAGAGTACGGGCGCGGCGGCGCGCTGCGCCGGGGACAGCTGCGGTCGCCGACGCGCGACGTACAGCTCGAGGAAGTCGAACCAGCGGTTGAAGGCCTCGGGGTCGAGCGAGTCGGAGTGGGTGCCGTTGGTGAACGTGAACCACTTCCGCTTCGTACCCTTGAAGCGCCTGGCGAGCGCGGGGCAGTGGCCGCCGGTCTGCTCGTCCTGCCACTGGCACGCGAGGTAGACGGGGACCTCGATCTTCTTGACGAACTTGATCGGCGACAGCGGGTCGGCCACCCGCGGCCGGTAATAACGGTTGTTTCGAATCCCCGCGAGCAGGTCGACGGCCTCGGGGTGCAGGTCCTGGTTCGCCTTGCACGTCTGGTCGCCGTCCTCGATCCGCCTCCACGCCCACCGCTGGCCGCTGTCCGGGCCCGCGGGCCGCGAGTCCTCGACGCGGTCCTTCACCCACTCCAGCGTGAAGCCAGTGTTGAGGATGCCGCCGGGATACAGCATCGTGTACGAGTCGTCGAACACCGACAGCGGAGTGATCGCGGCAAGGTTGGGCGGGCGGGTGGCGGCGACGAACAGCTGGCTGATCCCGCCGTACGAGATCCCGAGCATCCCTACCTTGCCGTGCATCGCCCACGGCTGGCGGGCGACGGTTTCGACCACGTCGTAGCCGTCGAGAGACTGCAGCGGCTCGAAGTAGTTGAACGCCCCTCCCGAGCACCCAGTGCCGCGCATGTTGACGTCGACGACGGCGTAGCCGAGCAGCTCGGCGACGGGCTGGATGCCGGCCGCGGGGCCCGACGGATCCGCGTAGCCGTAGCCGGAGTACTCGACCAGCGTCGGATAGGGGCCCTGGTCGGCAGGACCCGGCAGGTGGACGTTGATCGCGAGCTTGGTCCCGTCGCGGGTGGTCAGGTACCCGTACCCGCCGGCGGGGAGGTCCTGGTCGTAGATCGCCTTGTTGGGCGGCTTCGGCCGGGGGGTGAGCACGCGAAGCTTCGGTGTCTTCACCGCCGCGCCGGGCTCGCTCACGCGGTACCCGCGGCCGGGCTCGACGTGGCGGAATACCACGCCTCCCAGCTCCCCGGCACGCTGGCCCTCGACCTTGTCCCCGCGACGCAGGAGCTTTATCCGCGCGCCGGGCGTTGCGCCCGTGACCTGGACCTGCTCGACGCTGCCCCGCGCGTGGAGCTGCGTCTGCTCGGAGACCCCGGCGGGTGCGGGCGATGCCGCCACGAGCCCGATCAGGGCAGCCGCCGCCAGACCTCCGGCCAACCACCCCGCGCGGCGCGCAATCTCCCCCCTGGGCTCCATCGACAAAACTCTCTCACTTTTCCGTGTCCGCGGACCCCACACCGGCGTCGCCATTGAGCGTCAGCCCGACGCGCGGACCCGCTCGTGCGCCACGCGGGGGCCCTCGCCCTCGAGCGCGAACACCAACTACGTCGTCCGGCTCGGAGGAGTGGCCCACCGCGGCGTGACCGGGCGCGACGGCGATCGCCGTCCCCACCGGTGTGGGGCTAACGTGCCCGAGCTCGAACACTGGGCCCCCGGCGGCGCCGAGAGGCTCGCGGGGGTGATGGCGCGGAATCCAGGCGTCTAGGGTGAGCCCGGTGACCCGAGCGGGCTCGATCGCCAAGCGCACACTGGTGTCGTTCTACGACGACCAGATGACGCATCATGCTGCGGCACTTACCTACTACTCGCTGATGTCCCTGTTCCCCGCCGTGCTGCTCGCCCTGTCGCTGCTCGGGCTGCTGGGTCAGTATCCGGCGACCTACGACGCGATCCTCAACTATCTGCGCGACGTCGCCCCCGATTCCGTGGTGGTGCCGCTCGACGACTCGCTGCGCACGGCGCTGCAGAGCAAGGGGACGGCGGCGACCGCGCTGGCGATCAGCGTCGTGCTCGCGCTCTATGGCGCGACGGGCGTGCTTGAGGCCGCCCGCCGGGCGCTCAACGTCGTATTCGAGGTCGAGGGCGGGCGCGGCTTTCTGCGCCGCAAGTTGACCGACGTGGCCTCGACCTTCGTGCTGATGGCGCTCATGCTCGTCACCTTGATCATGGTCTTCGTCGGCGGCGGGTTCGC
>DATHVJ010000098.1:0-1935 GCA_035461345.1 Solirubrobacterales bacterium
CGGCGCCCGCCTAGGCGAGCGAGCCGCCGCGCTCGACGCGCTGGCCGGGACCGAGCCCGGCGAGGGCGTCGGCGAGCCGGGTGCCGTCCGGCAGCTCGAGCTCGGGATCGAGCTCGAGCAGGGGCGCGAGCACGAAGCGCCGGCTCGTCACCTCGGGATGCGGAAGCGTGAGCCGATCGGTGCGCAGCTCGAGGTCGCCGAGCAGCAGCAGGTCGAGGTCGAGCGGCCTCGGCCCGTGACGCGGTGCGGCGAACATCCGCCCATGTTCGACCTCGATCGCCTTGCACACGTCGAGCAGCGGCTCAGGCCCGAGCTCGGTCCGGACCCGAACCGCCCCGTTGAGGAAGTCAGGCTGCTCGGTGATCTCGCCCACGGGCTCGGTCTCGTACACGGACGACACCGCGTCGATCTCGACGCCATGGGCGGGAAGCTCGCGCACCGCGGCGCGCAGGTTCGCGACCCGGTCCCCCTCGTTGGAGCCAAGGCCGAGGTAGCCGATCAAGACGTCGCTCCCGCGACGCACTCCGCTTCGCCTCCGCAGTCGCGGGGTTCACGCATCCTCGTCGGCATCCTCCCCATCGGTCGCGGGGGAACGCTCGTGCACCACCTCGACCGCGACCTCCTCCATCGCGATCGGAAGCGGCGGCTCGGGCTTGGCGGCGCGGACCCGCACGGTGTCGCAGCCAAAGCGCTCCATCACCCGCTCCGCGACCACGTGGCACAGCCGCTCCAGCGTCCGGTAGCTGCGCTCCGTGGCGGCAAGGGCGACGATGTCGCACACCTCCGAGTAGTCGACCGTGTCGTCGAGCCGGTCGGTCAGGGTCGCGTCGCAGTCGGGAACGTCGAGGGTGAGGTCGAACTCCAGCCGCTGGCCGATCTCCTGTTCGGCGTCGGTCGTCCCGTGATGGGTGTAGATCGAGAGGCCACGGAGCTCGACCTCGACGCTCGACTCCGCGCCTCCCTCGTGCGCTTCCACGGCCGGAACGTACCAGCGGGGGTACTGTTGCGCCGTGAGCGAGCGGGTGACGATCGCGCCGCGCTTCCGCGGCCCGCCGGACAGCGCCAACGGCGGCTACGCATGCGGCATGCTGGCCCGATCCATCGACCCGACCGCGGCCGAGGTCAGCCTCCGGCTTCCGCCTCCGCTGGAGCGTCCGCTGGAGGTCGAGCCGGTGGACGGCGGGGCCGTGCTGCGCGACCGCGACGCGGTCGTGGCCGAGGGGACGGCGATCGACGGGCTCGACGTCCAGCCGCCGGCACCGGTCGGCATCGAGGAGGCCGCGGCGGCGTCCCGCCGCTCGGCGCTGTTCGATCGCCACCCGTTTCCGACTTGCTTCGTGTGCGGACCCGAGCGCGCCAGCGGCGACGGGCTGCGGGTGATCCCCGGTCCCGTCGAAGGCCGCGAGGTCGTCGCCGCCCCGTGGACTCCAGACGAGTCGCTCGTCGGCGACGACGGATCGATCCCGCCCGAGATCGAGTGGGCGGCGCTCGACTGCCCGAGCGGCAACGCGGCGATGATGCTGACTCCGGACATCGGCGTCGCGGTGCTGGCGCGCCTCGCCGTGCGGATCACCTCGCCGGTCGAGCCCGGCGTCCCTCACGTCGCGCTGGGCTGGACCCTGGGCCGCGAAGGCCGCAAGGCCCACAGCGGATCGGCGCTGTTCACCGCCGGCGGGGAGGTGGTGGGCCTGGGCCGCGCGCTGTGGATCGAGCTCAAGCGGTAGCCGCGCCGGGCCGACGCTCGTCGACCACGCTCGCCGTCTTCCGCTCCAGGATTGCCGCCGCGACCTGGAGCGCTTCGCGCACCGGGCCGACGTCGTGGACCCGGAACACATCGGCGCCGTTGGCGAGCGCGATCACGTTCGACGCGATCGTGCCGCCGACCCGCTCGTCGACCTCGCGGCCGGTGATCTTGCCGATGAAGCTCTTGCGCGA
>DATHVJ010000099.1:0-44442 GCA_035461345.1 Solirubrobacterales bacterium
CACCCGTTCGGGCCCACGATCACGCTCACGCCGGGCGCGAACAGCAGCCGCGTGCGCTCGGGGAACGACTTGAACCCCTTCATCGTGATCGACTTCAGGTGCATCGGGTAAGGAATAGGCTCGTCATCGGATCGGACGGGACGGGACGTCATGCGCGAAGCTCGCAAGCGAACTTCGCGGTGTTCTTGGGTCGAGCAAACTTGGCCGTGGTCGGCAACTCAGCGTCGTCTAGCCGCGTATCTGCTCCAGGGCCTCGGCGGCGGCGGCCTGCTCCGCGTCCTTCTTGCTGCGGCCGCTGCCCTGTCCGAGGACCTCGTCCGCGACCGCGGCGGTGACCTCGAAGCGGCGGTCGTGAGGCGGCCCCGACTCACGAACCACCTCGTAGCTTACGGTGGTGCCGCGGCGGGCGAGCTCCTCCTGGAGCGCGGACTTGAAATCGAGAAGGGTGTCGCTGGCGAGCGCGATCTGCCCTCCGAACGCCGTCGCGATCGCGGCCGCCGTGCGCTCGAACCCGTACGCCAGGTAGCACGCTCCGATCACCGCCTCGGTCACAGAGCCCAGCGACCGCTCGCTCGCGATCAGCTCGTCGGGAGCGATCCCCTCGCTGGCGTCGGGCGCCGCGTCGCGAAGGCTCTGCGGCAGCTCGAGGGCCGCGGCGACCTCGGCACATGCGCGGCCGCTGACGGCGTGCCCGTGGACCTTGGTCAGGCGGCCGATGTCGCTGCGCGGAAAGCGCGTGTAGAGCTCTTCGGCGACCGCGAGCCCCAGCACGGCGTCGCCGAGAAAGGCGAGCCTGCCGTACGACTCCGCGCGGTGCTCCACCCACGAGGCATGCGTGAGCGCCTGGCGCCGCAGCTCCTCGGGGAGATCGTCGAGGAGCCTCCGCAGCTCCGACACCTCGGCGAGAAGGCTCGCGGCCGGGCGTGGGACTGCGCGTGCGTCGACCAACGGCTAGGTCGTCGGGACCCGCTCGAGGACGAAGTCGACCGCGTTGCCGACGGTCTCGATCCGGGCGGCCTCCTCCTCGCTGACCTTGATCCCGTAGGAGTCCTCGAGCTCCATCACCAGCTCGTAGAGGTCGAGCGAGTCGGCGTCGAGGTCCTCGCGGAACCGGGTCCCCTCGGAGATCCGCTCCGGGTCGACCTCGAGCTCGGCGGCCAGATGCGCCCGCACCTTATCCATCACCTCGTCGCGACTCAAGACGCCTCCTTCCTATCACCCTCCAGGCTAGCCCGCACGGCGGCGCGACTCGCTCCGGAGCGCTCGAGAAGCTCGGAAGTCCGCTGCACCACGCCCTCGCGCGCGCTGCGCTCGGCGAGGCGGATGGCGTTGGCGATCCCCTCGGAGCCCGAGCTGCCGTGGGCGACCACCGTCACGCCCCGCAGCCCGAGCAGGATCGCGCCACCGGTCGTGTCAGGATCGAGCTCGCGCCGCAGGCGGCGCAGGGAGCGCTGCATCAGCAATCCGCCCACCGCAGCGAAGAAGCCGGACTTGGCGGCGCCCCGAACGGCCCCGCCGACCGCCTTCGCGGTGCCCTCCATCGTCTTCAGCACCACGTTGCCGGTGAAGCCGTCCGTCACGACGACGTCGGCCGCGCCCTCGACGAGATCGCGTCCCTCGACGTTGCCGGTGAACTCAATCCCCTCCGCGCCGGCGAGCGCCTTGTGCGCAGCGACCACCGTCGCGGTCCCCTTCTTGCCCTCCTCGCCGATCGAAAGCAGGGCGACGCGAGGGCGCTCGACCTCGAGCACCGCCTCGGCGAAGGCGGCGCCCAGGTACGCGAACTGGACGAGATGCTGGGGGCGAACCTCGGCGTTGGCGCCCGCGTCGAGGAAAAGGACGCTGCGGTCGGGATGCTCGGGGAGCGGGAGCTGGACGGCGATCGCGGGGCGATGAACCCCGCGCAGGCGGCGCATCGCGAACACCGCCGCCGCGAGCGCGGCGCCGGTCGACCCGGCGCTGACCAGCGCATGCGAGTTGCCCTTGGCAACGTCCTGCGCGGCGAGCACGATCGATGCGCGCGGCTTCTGGTGCACGGCACGGACCGGCTCCTCGTCGTTCGAGATCGCGTCCTCGGCGCGGCGCAGCTCCACCCGCTCGATCCCGACCAGCTCCTCGAGCTCCGGCTGGAGCCCGAACGCGCGCACGCGGATGCCGTCGGACGCCGCGGCCTCGGCTCCGGCCGCGATCACCTCCGGACCGCCGTCGGCCCCGCAGGCGTCGACGGAGATCGTCAGCGGACCGGTCGGCGCGGGGATCGGCGCGGCCTCCGGCGGAGCGGTCGTCGCGCTCCCGGGGGCCTCGCCCACCTACTCCTCCGCCGGCTCGGCCTGCTCCGTGGCCGGTTCGCCGAGCTCGTGCCGGACGACCTCGCGCCCCGCATACGTCCCGCACACCGGGCACGCGCGGTGGGGCAGGCGGGGGCTGTGGCACTGCGGGCACTCGTTGAGACGCGGCGACGCCGCGCGATGCTGCGAGCGCCGCGAGTCCCGGCGCGCCGAGGATGTCCTCTTCTTGGGGACGGCCACGGGCAGGGATAGTACGAGGTCAGCGGTAGACGCCGCGCCCCATGATGTCCGTGAGCGCGGCGAGCAGCGCCGGGTCGTCGAGGGACTCGCCTCGAGCGAGTTGCTGGTAGCAGGCCTCGACCACCATCCAGCACAGCACGAACGCCTTGGCGGCCGCCGACCCCGGCTCCTCGCCCTCCTCGACGAGCCGCCGCTCGGTCGCCTCCACGAAGCGACCGACGAGCTCGCGCCAGAATCTCGCGATCTCAGCGTCGTAGGTCGACGCCTCGACGATCGCCCGCAGCACGCTCGCGTGCTCGCCCCACGTGTGCACGATGTCGGCCAGCGCCGGCTCGAGGTCGTCGCGTCCGCGGCTCCCGCTCCACCACCGGTTCGCCTCCTCGTACAGCGTCTGGGCGACGCCCTCGGTCAGGCGCATGAGCAGCTCGCGCTTGTCGCGGAAGTAGAGGTAGAAGGCGGTTCGCGGGCGCCCGGCGCGCGACGAGATCTGCTCGACGCTCAGCTCCGCGTAGGAGGCGCCGTGGTCGAGCAGCTCCTCGGTCGCGACGAGGAAGCCCTGGACCGCCTCGCGGCGGCGCTCGCTGGCGCCGGCCTCGCGTCTCGAAAGGACCGCCATCGCGCCCGCATCGTAGCGCGCGTGTTCGACACTGTGTCTCGACAGCGTGTCTGACCGCGTGGTACGGTCTCGGGCGCGCACTGCCCGCAACCATCTCAAGGGAGGCGAGACCATGGCCACCACCCTTCTCGAGCTGACCCAGCAGGGCGACCCCGGGACGCTGGCGTCCGAGGGACAGGCACGGCAGCTGAAGCTGCTCGACCCGCAGCAGCTGTACGAGCTGTGGGAGCGCCAGAACTGGATCTCGCACGAGGTCGACTTCAGCCGCGACCGCGAGGACTGGGCGAACCTGACCGAAGAGGAGCGCGACTGGGCGATCTGGATCCTGTCCTCGTTCTTCGTCGGCGAGGAGCGGGTGACGACCCAGTTCTCAGGGCTGGTGATGGCGTACGAGGACGAGCAGGAGGAGTCCTTCCTCACCACCCAGCAGGTGGACGAGGCGCGTCACATGCAGTTCTTCGACCGCTTCTACCGCGAGGTCGTGCAGCTCGAGCAGCCCGACATCGAGGCGCGGCTGGGGCGCGTGCGCGAGGAGCTCAATGACGCCTTCGTCGAGCTGTTCGACACGTCGCTAGTCGAGGCGGGGCGGCGGTTGATCGCGGACCCCTCCGACGTCGAGGCGAAGGTCGACTTCGTCACCACCTACCACATGGTGATCGAGGGGACGCTGGCGCTGACGGGCCAGCACTTCATCACCGAGTACTGGGAGAAGAGCGAGCGGCTGCCGGGGTTCGTCGACGGGTTCAAGAAGGTGGCCCGCGACGAGCACCGTCATGTCGCCTACGGGACCTGGTACCTGAAGCAGGCCTGCGGGCGCGACGAGCGGCTCGGGGATCGGATGCGCGCCAAGCTCTCCGAGCTGCTGCCGATCGCGAGCCTGGTGCTGGTTCCGAAGGGCGTCGACCCGAGCGAGGACTGGGAGATGGTCGGCTACCGGTCGAGCGAGATCAACGAGTTCGCGTTCAACGCGCTGAACCGTCGCCTGAAGGCGATCGGCGTGCCGCTCGCCGCGGAGCCGGCCGCCGCCTGACCGCTACTCCAGCCGCAGCTCGCGGAGCTTCGCGAACGGGCCGGCGTTGGCCGCGTCCGCGTGCCGGTGCTCGTCCGGATCGGCGTCGTTGAGCGCCGCGCCGCACACGGGACATAGCCCGGCGCAGTCCGGGCGGCACAGGAACTGGCCCGGCATCGCGAGCGCGAGCGCGTCGTGGGCCCAGGCGCCGACGTCGAGCTCGTCGCCGTCGACGTACGGGCTCCGCAGACCCTCCTCCTCGGAGCCGCCCGGCTGATCGACCTCGCGGGCGTCGACGTGGACTTCCATCTCCGCGCCCGAGAGGCAGCGCACGCACGGCCCGGTCACCGGAGCGTTGAATCGAAGCCGCAGCGCGTACCCGCTCGCCGGGCGGGACACGTCGACCCGCGCCTCCGCGGCTCCTCCCCGCACCTCGTAGGTCTGGTCGCCGTACTCGAGCTCGCCGGGGCTCACCTCGACGTCGACCCGTCTCCCCTCCCCGGGGGAGTGGACGAACCGCGCCAGATCGAGGATGTCAGCCCGCTGTGCCATGCCGTGAGTGAAGCGTCGAGGGGCTTAGTCTGAGATTAGCGTGAGCGCCCAGTTCCACTGGAACCCCGACACGTACCTGGACCGGATCCGCGCCGAGGTGCCCCGCTACGCGGAGCTCCAGGAGCGGGCGATCGACGCGATCCCGTTCGCGCCCTCGCGCGTGCTCGAGCTCGGCATCGGCACCGGCGAGACGACGAGGCGGCTGCGAAAGCGCTACCCGGACGCCGGCGTCGTCGGGCTCGACTCCAGCCCGGAGATGGTGTTCCGGGCCCGCGAGATCGGGATCGAGGTCCGTCTGGCGCGGATGGAGGACCCGCTCCCCGACGGCCCGTGGGACCTGGTTGTGTCGGTGCTGTCCGTGCACCACCTCGACGCGGAGGGCAAGCGAGACCTGTTCAGGCGTGTCCGCGGTCAGTCGCGGGCGCTCGTCCTCGGTGACGTGGTGGCGGCGGATGTCCAGGTGACGCCGATCGACCCGGGCCTCGACTTCCCGGATCCCGCGGCGGATCTGGCCGAGTGGTGCGAGGGCGAGGTGGTGTGGGAGGCCGACGACCTCGCGGTGATCCGCGCCACCTACGAGTGAGCCCGCCGACCGGCGGGCTCACGGCGACCGCTCATCGAGCGGCACTCGCCTGTTGAGCTCAGCGTATCCGAGCGCGCCGCTCAGCCGACCTCGAGCGGCTCCTCCTCCGGCTCCGCGCTGCCGGCGAGCCGCGAGCGGCCCCGGCGCACGGCGGAGAGGAACTTCTCCAGGTTGACCTCGAGCGTGGAGAGGATCTCGTCGGCGTAGTCCTCGGCCCCGAGGCGGATCTGGCGTTCGGTGTCGCGCGCGTCCTCGATGATCTCCTCGGCCCCGCGCTCAGCCTGCTTGTAGACCTCCTCGTCGGAGATCAGCCGCGCCTGCTCCTCGCGCGCCTCCTTGATGATCCGCTCGGCCTCGCGCTTCGCCTCCGCGAGCATCTCCTGGCGCTCCTTGACGATCCACCGCGCCTGCTTGATCTCCTCGGGGATCGTGGCCCGCATCTGGTCGAGCAGGTCGTAGATCTCCTCGCGGTCGACCCGGACCTGGTCGGTCAGCGGAACGGGCCTCGCGTTGTGCACGAGGTCGTCGAGCTTGTCTATGAGGACCAGAACGTCCATTGGCGGTCGCTAGAGCTTAGGGACTCGTTAAAACCTGGGGCTGCACTCGCATGGTTCTGCGGCCTCCTGCAATCTCCTGCCCAGGGATGGCGAGACCTAATCACGCGGTTGGGCCGTGTTCGGTCCACTCCGAGCGATTCAGGGCCGGAGACGGCTTCGCGCGCTCTCGCGCCCGACCGCTCCACACCTCTGCTCAGGGAGTCCACCAGGCCGTCGCCACCGATGCCGTCGCCGCCGGTCGACAGCGTGCAGACGATCGGCTCTCGGTCCACCTCACAGGTGGCGCTGCCCGACACGGCTCAGGCGGGAACGATCGCCGCGTCGCGAGTCGCGAGCCCCGCGATCAGCACGAGCCCGTCGGCAAACGCCACGGGCGAGATTGACGACCAGCGCTACGCGCACGCTTTGCCCCGCCGCTCTCACTCCCCTGATGTCGGCCTACGTGGCTAGCGCTTGAGCCGCTCGGCGAGAGCCTCCGACACCGGTCCGGGCACGAGGTCGGAGACGTCGCCGCCGAACTCGGCGATCTCCTTGACGCCGCTGGAGCGGATGAAGCTGTAGTCGGGCGAGGCGAGGATGTAGACGGACTCGATGTCCTCGGCGAGCTTGCGGTTGAGTTGGTTCATCTCGAACTCGTACTCGAAGTCCGAGATCGCCCGCAGCCCCTTGACTATCGCGATCGCGCCGCACTCGCGCGCGAAGTCGACGAGCAGGTTCCGGAACACGCGCACCTCGACGTTGTCGACGCCGTTGTCGGCCACCGCCTGCTCGATGAACCGCTTCCGCTCCTCGGGAGTGAACAGGTGCCCCGCCTTGCGCGGCGCGTTGCCGACGATCCCGACCACCACCCGGTCGAAGACGCGGGCCGCGCGGGAGATGATGTCGAGGTGCCCGTTAGTGACCGGGTCGTAGCTCCCCGGGCACACGGCGACGCGCTCAGCCATCGGCAGGGGTCCCGTGAACCCGGATCAGGGTGTCGCCGTAGCATCGCTCCAGATGTAGCGGCAACTCGAGGCTGAGCGGCTGCCGGACGTCGCTTTCTACGATCACGCGGCCTCCCTCGGCAAGTCGATCGGGGATGAGACGAGTGAGCTCGGGCCCGAGCCGGTCGGCGAGTCTATACGGCGGATCGCAGAACACGAGATCGAACTGCCTCTCCTCGCTGCGCAGGAAGCGGAGCGCATCCCCCCGGACGATCTCACATTGGTCCTCGATCCCAAGCGCCTCGACGTTGCTCCGCGCCGGCGCGGGATCGGTGTCGACCAGCACGGCGCTCGCCGCCCCCCGCGAGACCGCCTCGATCGCGAGCGCCCCCGTCCCGCAGTACAGATCGAGGATCAGCGCGCCGCCGACGTCGCCGAGGATCGAGAACACCGCCTCGCGCACCCGGTCGGCGGTCGGCCGAACATTGGCGCCCTTCGGCGCCAACAGTCGACGGCCGCCCAGCTCGCCCGCGACTACGCGCACCGCTACGCCGCCAGCGGCTCGGCGCGCTCGTCGCCGAACCGCAGCCGCGCCGCGTCCATGAGCGGGCCGAGCTCGGGGGCGTGGAGCGAGCCGTGCCGGCGCACCAGTCCCAGCACCTCCTCGCGCGCCCGAAGCAGCGTCCCCGCGTCCTCGGGCAACGTCGCGACGCGGAAGCGCGGGAGGCCGTGCTGGCGGGTGCCGAGGATCTCGCCCTCGCCGCGCAGCGACAGGTCTACCTCGGCGAGCTTGAACCCGTCGCGCTCCGAGGAGATCGCCTCGAGCCGGATCATCGCCGCCTCGGCGTCGGTGTCCGCGAACAGGATGCAGTGCGACTCGTGCTCACCGCGCCCCACGCGACCCCGTAGCTGGTGAAGCTGCGACAGCCCGTAGCGGTCGGCCTCCTCGATCACCATCACCGACGCGTTGGGAACGTCGATCCCAACCTCGATCACGCTCGTTGCGACGAGCACGTCGCTCTCGCCGGACGCGAACCGCGCCATCGCCGCCTGCTTGTCGGCCGTCTTCATCTGGCCGTGCAGGACCCCGACGTCGAACCCTCGGAACTCTCCCTTCGCGAGCCTCTCCCCCTCCTTCGTCGCCGCCCGGGCCTGAAGCTTGTCCGACTCCGAGACCAGCGGGCAGACGACGAACGCCTGGCGCCCCTCGCGCAGCCGCTCGCGGATGAACTCGTACGCGCCGGCGCGCTTCTCCTCCCCCACCACCCACGTCCTCACCGGCCGCCTCCCCGCCGGCAGCTCGTGGAGCGAAGTGACGTCGAGATCGCCGTACGCCGTCAGCGACAGCGTGCGCGGTATCGGGGTCGCGGTCATGTGGAGAGCGTGCGGCGCTGCGTCGCCGGGGCCCTTCGCGTCGAGCGCCGCCCGCTGGCGGACGCCGAACCGGTGCTGCTCGTCGACCACCGCGAGCGCGAGGTTCGCGAACTCGACGTCGGGCTCGATCAGCGCGTGAGTCCCGACCACCAGGGCCAGCTGGCCGGTGGCGAGGTGCCCGAGCGCCTCCCGGCGCCGGGCCACCGGCGTCGACCCGGTCAGCAGCGACGCCGACGGCAGCCCGGCGCCCGCGAGCAGGCGGTCGAGCGTGTGGAAGTGCTGCTCCGCGAGCGTCTCGGTCGGTGCCATCAGCGCCGCCTGGTGGCCGCTCTCCACCGCGCGCAGCATCGCGAACAGCGCGCACACCGTCTTCCCCGACCCGACCTCCCCCATCAGCAGCCGCTGCATCGGCCGCTCGGAGGCGAGGTCGGCGTCGATCTCCTCGGTCGCCCGCCGCTGGTCGCCGGTGAGCTCGAACGGAAGCGACTTGACCCACTCCCGCGTCAGGTCCCGGGGTGGGTCGATGCGTGGCGCTCTGCGGGCCGCGTCGTGGCGCCGCCGTCGCGAGGCGAGCGCCGCCTGGTGCAGGAAGAGCTCCTCGAACGCCAACCGCTCGCGAGCGCTCATCGCCTCCTCGGCGTCGGCAGGAAAGTGGGCGGCGGCGAGCGCGTCCGCCGCGCTCGCCAGCCCTCGCCTCGCCCGCAGCGCCGACGGAAGCGCCTCGATCGCGTCGCGGGCGAGGACGCAAACCTGCCACGCCCAGTCGCGAATCCGCTGCGGACGCAGGCGGCCGGACGCGGGGTGGACCGGGACGATGCCGGTCGTGTGGAGGCCGGTCGGGGCGTCTCGGTCCCGATCTCGCACGATCTCGTGCGCGTCTACACGGAGACCCGACCGGTCGAGCTTGCCGTGCAGCAGCACCCGGGTGCCCTCGGTGAGCTGGTCGGCGAGCCACGGCTGGTTGAACCACACCGCCTTGGTCGGCCCGGACTCGTCGGCGACGGTCGCCTCGAGGATCGTCAGCCGACGCCGCCGCGTCGGCCGCACCCGGACGGATCGCACCCGAGCCAGCACCGTCGCCTCCTGCCCCAGCCGCAGGTCCGCGATCTCGCTCAGAGCGGTGCGGTCGCGGTAGCCGTGCGGGACGTGCCACAGCAGGTCGCCGACGGACTCGATGCCGATCTCGGACGCGGCTTCGGCGAGCCTCGGCCCGGCGCCCTTCAGGGTGGTGATCGCTGCGGCGAGCCGGCTCGGACGAGGCCGACCGCGAAGCGTCGCCTCCCTCAGGGTCTCGCGACCCTGGGGCTGCCCGCTCGCGAATGCGCGCGGCGGTGCGTCCTCAGCGCTCCCCGGTCGAGCGACGGCGGCCTCAGCCTTGCTCATCGGTCACCTAGGCTACGCACGGCATGGGTCGAATCGAGGACAGGCTCGCCGAGCTCGGCCTCGACCTCCCCCGCAGCTTCGCGGCGCCCGCCGGCGTCGAGTTCAAGTTCGAGCGCGTGCGGGTGAGCGGCGGCCTCGCGCACGTCTCCGGTCACGGGCCGCAGGACGGCGCCGACGCCCTCGTCAGCGGCAAGGTCGGCGCCGAGGTGTCCGTCGAGCAGGGCCACGCAGCGGCGCGGCTGACCGCGCTGTCGATCTTCCGCTCGCTCAAGGACGAGCTGGGCGAGCTCGACCGCGTCACCGGATGGGTGAGAGCGCTGGGTCTCGTCAACTGCGCGCCCGGGTTCAACCAGACGCCGGCCGTCGTCAACGGGTTCAGCGAGCTCGTGCTCGATGTGTGGGCCGACGCCGGGCGCCACGCCCGCTCGGCGATCGGCGCCGCGGAGCTCCCGTTCGACTGGCCGGTCGAGGTCGAGGCAATCGTCGAGGTGGCCTGAGGGTCAGCCGGAGACCGACGCCGAGCTGCCGCGGTGGCGGCGGTACGTCTCTCGCACCCACACCAGCGCGGGGCGATCGGCGAGGCGGTCGCGGAACTCCCACCCGTGTGGCCTCGGCGGGTCGTACTGGACCTCATCGGGCCACGCGAGCGGGTAGAGCAGCGCGCACGCGGTCAGGTCGGCGACGCTGAAGCGCTCGCTCACCAGGTACTCGCCCGAGCCCAGCTCCGCTTCGATCCGGTCGAGCGCGGCCAGGATCTTTCCCCGGCTCTCCTCGACGTCGTCCGGGTAGATCCGAAACCGCGTGCGGGCGAAAGTCCGCATCCCGACCGGGAGGGTGGCGCGGAACGGGACCCTGACGATCGATGGCTGGGCGGTCGTCATCAGGGCGGCGGCGGATCTCGCGTCCCAGTCGAAGAACGCGACCCGCCGCACGTCGTGCCCCATCTCCTCGTCGAAGAACTCCTCGAGCTCGAGCGCGCGCTCGCGCGCGCCGGCGTCCTCCGGGTACAGCGGGTGCTCGGGCTGGCGCTCCTCCAGCGCCGCGATGATCCTCGTGGAGTCGACGATCCGCTCGCCGTCGAGGTCGAGCACCGGGAGCGTTCCCCGCACTGAGAACCACATCGCCCGCGGCCCCCCCGGGAGCAGCGACCAGCGCCTGTGCGGGATGCGCTTGTGGTCCAGCGCCCAGCGGGCCTTCTCGTTGAAGTGCGAGAAGCTGTACTGCCACAGGGTCGGAAGGTGAGTCACGCCTCGACCTCGATCTCGGACAGCTCCAGCCAAACCATCGTCGGGAACGGGAGCGAGCGGTTTCCCGGGCCGATCGGGCGCACCCAGCGCCTCGTCGGGAAGACGAGCCCGCCGGCCTCGACGTGGTCGGCGCAGTAGTGGGCGCCGTGGGCCCAGCCCCCGACGACCTCGGCCACGTAGTCGTGGCGCCGGAGCAGGTTCCGGTCGCCGAAGTAGAACGTCTGCCACGCCGAGTGCGTGTCGAGTCCCGGCGGGAACACGACCTCGAGCCGGCGCCAGGTCTCGCCGTCCTGGGACCACGGCTCGCCCTCGCTCGCCTCCACGCCTTCGCGGGTCAACAGGTAGGGCGTGGTCAGGTAGTTCCACATCGCGTATCCGGCGAAGTACGCGGCGTCGAGCGCGTCCCAACGCAGGTTGCGGCGCAGGCCCGAGCGCCCGAAGAACTGCGGCCGCGGATTGGCGCGGGCGGAGACCGTCTCCCCCGCGTCGTCCTCGATCCGCACCGAGCCGGCGTCGAACACGGCGCGGTTTCCCTCGCGGGGAAAGGGATCGGCCTCGGAGCGCGGCGTTCCGACCTCGGCCGTGACCAGGTAGTCCGCGAACCTCGTCCCCGGCACCCGGGTGCGGAGTAGCAGCCCTCCGGACCTGACCCGCGCGCGGACGCGGCGCGCCGCGCGCCATCGCTCCAGCCCCCCGTGCGCCTCGAGCACCTCGTCGAGCAGGCCCACGGCTACTGCGCCGCGAGCAGCCACCACCAGTGCGGCTGGTCCCCGCGGTGAAGCTCCAGCTCCACCCCCTCGGGAAGCTCGCCGGGCACGTCCTCGAGCGCGATCGGCGCCGCCTCCCCCGCGATCACGGTCACGATCTCCGCCCCCTCGGCGAGGCTGCGGACGGTCGCAGCGAGGGTCGAGCCGGCGCCTCCCCAGGCGACGATCTCGTCCCCGACGAAGCCGACCGCGTCGCCGCGAACGAAGCGGCCTTCCGGGTCGTCGCGGGCCGCGGGTGCGATCGCTCCGGTGCGGGTCTCGGCGAGCGCCGCCTCGAGGCGCTCGGCGTTCTCGGCCGCGGCGAATTCGCCGTCCATCTCCACGAGCGCCACCAGCCCCGCCTGCTGCGACGTGCACTCGACGACGCGCACCGGCTTCTCTGACAGCTCGGCGGCGCGCTCCGCCGCGAGCACGACGTTGCGCGAGTTCGGCAGCACCAACACCTCCTCGGCGGGCACCTCGTGGATCCCGGCGAGCAGCTCGTAGGTCGACGGGTTCAGGGTCGGGCCGCCGTCCACCACGTGGGCGCCGAGCTCCTCGTACAGCGCGCGGATCCCGTCCCCGGACGCCACCGCGACCACCCCGGTGTGGCCGGGGCGGACGGCGATGCGGTCCTCGCGCGCCGCGATCTGCTCGCGCATGTCGGCGACGTCGAGCCGCTGCACCGTCCCCGCCTCCTCGAACAGCGCCACGGCGACCTCGGGCTCGTCGGTGTGGACGTGGACCTTGAGCGTCGCCTCGTCCCCGACGACCAGCACCGAGTCGCCGACCTCCTCCAGTCTCGGCACCCACGCGCGCACCTCCAGCCCGGTCCCGGTGACGATGAAGTTGGTGCAGTAGCGGAAGCGGCTGTCCTCGTGGTGGGGCCGGGTTGTACGGGCCGGCTCGTGGTGAGGAAGCTCGGACAGCGTGTCCTGCTCCCCGCGCAGCCCGGCCACGACGCCGCCGAGGATGAGGACGATCCCGTACGCGCCGGCGTCGACGACGCCGGCCTTGGTGAGCACGTCGAGCTGCTCGGTGGTCCGCTCCACCGCCGCCTCGCCCGCCTTGGTCGCCCTCTCCAGCACCCCGGCGAGCAGCGCGTCCTGCTCGACGTCCGTCGCCGAATGGTCGAGGCGGGGCCTGTCCATGTGCGCGAGCTCCTGCGCCACCGTGTGCGCGACCTCGCGGATCACAGTCAGCATCGTGCCCTCGGCCGGGTTGCGGACCGAGTCGTACGCCGCGTCCGCGGCGCTCGCGAAGGCGGCGGCGACCAGCACCGGGTCGACGAGCTCGCCGGGACGGCTGACCAGCTCCTCCGCGGCCCCGCGGACGATCTGGCTCAGGATCACGCCGGAGTTCCCGCGCGCTCCCATCAGCGCCGCGCGCGCCACGGCCTGGACGATCTCGTCGCGCCCGATCTCGTCGACCTTGAGCCCGTCGAGTCGGTCGAGCTCGTCCATCACCGCGCGCATCGTCAGCGCCATGTTGTCCCCGGTGTCGCCGTCGGCGACCGGGAACACGTTGAGGTCGTTTACCTCCTGGCGGCGAGCCTCGAGGTGCCGGGCGGCGGTCGCGACCACGCGGCGGAAGCGCTCGATGGAGGGATCGGGCATGCCGGCGGACGATTATCGCGCCAAGCGCCGGGCTATGCGGCCTTGGTGACCCGGTTGGCCTTCAGGCAGCGGGTGCAGACGTACACGCGGCGCGTGCGGCCGTCGTCGTCGATCCGGACCTTCTGCAGGTTCGGGTTGAAGCGCCGCCGGGTCGCAACCATCGAGTGGCTGCGCGAGTTCCCGAACGACGGGCCCTTGCCGCAGCTGAAGCACACCTTGGCCATCGGGCGAGGATGGTAGCGGGGTACGCTTCGCGCGCATGCGAGAGGTCTCGGACGGGTTCCTTCTGCTCATGGACCGAGGTCTCCGCGGCGCTTTGGGGCTGTTCCTGGTCGGGATCTTCTTCTTCGTGGAGATGGGATTCCACCGTCTCGATGACCCGCGCCGGATCGTGGAGCCCTACTTCGGCGCCGGCACCAGGATCGTCATGTCGACCTTCGACCTGGCGAGGTCCGAGAACTCAGGCTGAGTCGAGCGGCCGCCTTCAGTCGAGGGCGTGGCGAACGAGCGCCATCCGCATGACGGCGTTCGCGGCGTCGCGGCCCTGATCGCGCTTGTCGCCTCCGGCTCGGGCCAGCGCCTGGTCCATGTTCTCGGCGGTGATGACGCCGAAAGCGCACGGGACGCCGGTGGACAGCGCCACGTCCTGGACGCCACGCGCCGCCTCGGCGCACACGTGCTCGTAGTGCGAGGTCTCGCCGCGGATCACCGCGCCGAGGCACGCGACTCCCGCGAAGCGGCCCGACTGGGCGCACCACTTGGCCGCCAGGGGGAGCTCGAACGCGCCAGGGACCTCGTACGTGTGGACCGACGCCGCGCTCACTCCGCCGTCGTTGAACGCCTCTACCGCCCCGTTGACGAGCAGCTCGGCGAGCTCGCCGTAGAACGTCGCGACGCAGATCGCGAACTCGCTCTCCGAGAGTCGCCCGCGCTCCTCACCGGAGAACCTCCCCGGCCCGGCGTCACTCACGGGACCTGGAATCGTCCCCGCCGGCGTCCTCGCCCCTCTCGCTCGCGCCCAGGGCCCCCTTCTCGACCTGCTTCTGGTGCTCGTCGTGGATCAGCTCCTCGTCGAGCGGCAGGCCCTGGTGGTGGAGCGTGTGCCCGAGCAGCTCCTGCTTCTGGCGCAGGTAGGCCTCGTTGTGGGGGTTGGGAACCGACTGGATCGGCAGCTGCTCGGTGACCGACAGCCCGTAGCCCTCCATCCCGATGATCTTCTTCGGGTTGTTGGTCAGGATCCGGATGCTGGTCAGACCGAGGTCGCCGAGGATCTGGGCGCCGATCCCGTAGTCGCGCAGGTCGGCCGGCAGCCCGAGCTTGAGATTGGCGGCCACGGTGTCGAGGCCGTCCTCCTGGAGCTTGTACGCGCGCAGCTTGTTCAGCAGCCCGATTCCGCGCCCCTCCTGCGACAGGTACAGCAGCACGCCGAGCCCCTCGCGCTCGATCATCGCCAGCGCCGAGGCGAGCTGCTCGCCGCAGTCGCAGCGCAGGCTGTGGAAGACGTCGCCGGTCAGGCACTCGCTGTGCACCCGGACCAGGACGTCCTCCTTGCCGGCGACCTCGCCCTTGACCATCGCGACGTGGTGCTTGTCGTCGACGATCGAGCGGTAGCCGACGGCGCTGAACTCGCCGAACGCGGTCGGCAGCCGCGTGGCGACGACGCGCTCGACCAGCTTCTCGGTCCGCCGCCGGTACGCGATCAGGTCGGCGACGGTGATCATCTTCAGCCCGTGGCGCTCGCAGTACGGAGCCAGGTCCGGGACACGGGCCATCGTCCCGTCCTCGTTCATGATCTCGCAGATCACGCCGGCCGGGATCAGGCCCGCGAGGCGGGCGAGGTCGACGCTCGCCTCGGTGTGCCCGGTTCGCTCGAGCACCCCGCCCTGCTTCGCCTTGAGCGGGAAGATGTGCCCGGGCTGGCGCAGGTCGGCGGGGCCCGAGTGCGGATCGATCGCGACCTGGACCGTGTGCGCGCGGTCGTGGGCCGAGATCCCGGTCGTCACGCCCTCGGCGGCCTCGATTGAGACCGTGAACGCGGTCTGGAGCGGCGCCTCGTTCTTGGCGGCCATCAGGTCGAGGCCGAGCTCGTCGCAACGCTCGGGCGTGAGCGCGAGACAGATCAGCCCGCGCGCCTCCTTGGCCATGAAGTTGATCGCCTCCGGAGTCGCGAACTGCGCGGCCAGCACCAGGTCGCCCTCGTTCTCGCGGTCCTCGCCGTCGCAGACCACGATCATCCGGCCGCGGCGCACGTCCTCCAGTGCCTCCTCGACCGTGGAGAAGGTTGTCTCGGTTCGGTGGCTCATTCGCTCCCTTCCTCCCTGAAGCCTAGGAGGCGCTCGACGTAGCGCGCGATCACGTCGAGCTCGAGGCTCACGCGCGTGCCCTGGGCCGCGTCCCCGAGCGTCGTCCGCTCGAGCGTCTCCGGGATCAGCGCGACCTCGAACCCCTGCTCGGTGACCGCGGCGACGGTGAGGCTGACGCCGTCGACCGCGACCGAGCCGCGCTCGACGACGAAGCGCCGCAGCTCGCCCGGGACGTCGATCGTCAGCCGGCGCGCGAACCCGTCCTCGCGCAGGCCGGCCACCTCGCCGGTGCCGTCGACGTGACCCTGGACCAGATGCCCCCCGAGCCGGTCCGACAGCCGCAGCGGCAGCTCGAGGTTCACCCGCTCGCCCGGCTCCAGCGGGCCCAGCGAGGTCCGCTCGAGCGTCTGGTTCATGACGTCGGCGCCGAAGCGATCCCCGTCGACATCGGCGGCGGTGAGGCAGGCCCCGTTGACCGCGATCGAATCCCCCGGCGACAGCTCGCCCGCAAGCGTCGTTCGGATCTCGAGCCGCGTCCCCTCGGGCCCGGACTCGATCTCCTCCACGGTCCCGATGTCCGCGATCAACCCGGTGAACATCAGTGGTCTCCGCCGTGCCGGTCGTGCCTGGGCGAGCGAAAAGCGAGTGCTTGCTGCACACGAGCGCCCGAGGACGCAGCCAGGCGAAGCCTTGCAGCCGAGCCAAGTGCGGCCGTGCTCGCGGCGGCGACCACTACTACCACTCCCGAAGCCGCGCTCGGGCGAGCTGGTCGTCGCCGACCTGCTCCCACGACACCGACAGCGCACGCTCGGCGTCGGCTACGCGCTCGGCGCCGGCACCCTCGATCAGCGATGGGCCGGCGCCGAGGACCAGCGGGGCGAAGAAGAGGCGCAACTCGTCCACCTCCCCCGCCTCAAGGAACGCGCCGGCGAGCGTCGGCCCTCCCTCGAGCAGCAGCGTCGTGACCTGGCGCCGGCCCAGCTCGCCGAGTGCGGCGCGGACGGCAGCGCCTCCCGGCCCCCCGACCACGATCGGCTCGGCGCCCGCGTCGCGCAGCGCCTGCACGCGGTCGGGAGGCGCGTCGGGCGACACGATCGTCACCAGCGGGGCCTCGCCGATCGACTCGACGAGGGCCGAGTCGAGGGGCAGACGGGCGCCGGAGTCGAAGACCACGCGCGTGGCTTGCGTTGCCACGTCGGCGGTCCGCGCGGTCAATAGCGGGTCGTCCGCCAGCGCGGTGCCGATTCCGACCGCGATCGCGTCGATCTCCGCACGCCACCGGTGGACGAGGGCGCGGCTCGACTCGCCCGAGATCCAGCGCGAGTCGCCGCCCGCGGTCGCCACGCGTCCGTCGAGGCTCAGGGCCGACTTGAGGACGACGTGAGGCCGCCCCGTGCGCGCGTGCTTGCGGAAGCCTTGGTTGAGCAGCCGCGCCGCGGTCGCCTCGGGGCCGTTGGCGAACGTGACCTCGATCCCCTCGTCGCGGAGGACCCCGGGGCCGCGCCCGCTCGCCTTCTCGGACGGGTCGTCGGAGCCCACGACGACGCGGGCGATCCCGGCGTCGACGATCGCGTCGGTGCACGGGGGCCGGCGGCCGTGGTGTGCGCACGGCTCGAGCGTGACGTAGAGCGTCGCGTCGGCCGGGTCCACCCCGCGCGCCCGGCAGTCCTCGAGCGCCGCGACCTCCGCGTGGGCGCCGCCGAGCCGCGCGTGGTGGCCCTCGCCGATCGTGTCGCCGTCGCGGACGAGCACCGCGCCCACCAGCGGGTTGGGGCTCACCCGCCCTCGCCCCGCCTCGGCGAGCTCCAGCGCGCGGCGGAGGAACATCCGGTCCTGCTCTGTCGCGACCGTGGCCAGATCGGCCTCCTGGTGCTGAGTCAGCGATTGACTGGTCAGTCAACCAGGATTGTACGCCCCGCCGGTCGGGGGTCAACCGCGGGGCAGGAGCGCGACGAAACGCCCGGTAGCGCCGCGTGGCGCAAGTACCATGGCCCGGCCGCAACCTTCGTGGAGATGGTTGACGCGGTCGCCCTGCCCGGCATGAAGCTGATCATCCAGATCCCGTGCTTGAACGAGGAGGAGACCCTCCCCGGCACGCTTGGCGAGCTCCCGCGCGAGCTCGCCGGGTTCGACGAGGTCGAGTGGCTGGTGATCGACGACGGCTCGACCGATCGCACCGTCGAGGTCGCCCGGGCGAGCGGGGTCGACCACGTCGTGCGACTGACCAACAACCGCGGCCTCGCGGCGGCGTTCCAGGCCGGTCTCGACGCCAGCCTCAAGCTCGGCGCCGACGTGATCGTCAACACCGACGCCGACAACCAGTACCGCGCCGCAGACATCGGCAAGCTCGTCGCGCCGGTCCTCGCCGGCGAAGCCGACATGGTCGTCGGCGATCGCCAGGTCCGCGGCCTGGCGCACTTCTCGCGCTCGAAGCGCGTGCTGCAGCTGCTCGGGAGCTGGGTGGTCCGCCGCGCCTCGGGGACCGCCGTCCCCGACACCACCTCCGGCTTCCGCGCCTACAACCGCGAGGCCGCGCTCCAGCTCCAGGTGGTCTCGAACTTCACCTACACGCTCGAGAGCCTGATCCAGGCGGGCAAGATGCTCGTCGCGGTCGAGCACGTCCCGATCGGCACCAACCCGACCGAGCGCGAGTCCCGTCTCTTCCCGTCGAACTTCAACTACGTGCGCCGCAACGCGGTCGCGATCTTCCGCGCGTACGCGATGTACGAGCCCCTGCGGGTCTTCACCACCGCCGCCGTGGTGCTGGCGATCGCCGCGATCGCGGCGTGGAGCCCGTTCCTGGTCGACTGGATCGTCACCGGCGACTCGAGCGGCCACATCCAGTCGCTGATCCTCGGCGCGGTGCTGGCGATCGCCGCCGTGCAGATGTTCGCGCTCGGGGTCGTCGGCGACGCGCTCGCGGGACAGCGGGTGATGACCCAGCGAGCGTTCGAGCGAATCCGACGGGTCGAGCTCGAGCTCGGCATCGAACCGTCCCACTACGAGCCCAGCGGGGGTGCCGCGGAATCCCGGCTCCGCGGCGAACCGACCGACTCTGGACGCGACCGGTTGATCGCCGGGCGGACGGACTAGGAGCTTCGCACGTGAAGGGGGAGGCGCCGCGTCGCGCGGAGGCCGCGAGCGACGCTGCACGGCGGTACGGTCGCGCGGCGAGCCTGCTCTCGGTGGCCGTCGGGGCGACCGGATTCGTCGTCTACCTGTACTTCGCGCTCGCTTCGCACAACCTCGACCGCGAGGACTACGGCGACGTCACGACGCTGTGGCTGGTGGTGTTCGTCACCGTCGCGACGCTGTATCGGCCCGTTGAGCAGCTCCTGTCGCGGACGATCGCCGAGCGCCACGCGCGAGAGGGGTTCCGCGGCCGGCCGCTGAAGGTCGCCGCCACGATCCAGGCGATCGTCGCGCTCACCGTGACCACGCTGTGCCTCGCGCTGCGCGGTCCGATCGAGGACGAGCTCCTGTCCGGCAGCTCGACCCTGTACTGGATCCTCGTCGTCTCGATCGCTGCCTACTCCGGCACCTTCTTCGCGCGCGGGTTCTTCGCCGGACACCGACGCTTCGGCCTCTACTCGGCGGTGCTGCTGTCCGACGCGTGCACCCGCATCCTGTTCCCGCTCGCGGTCGCGGTCGGGATCGCGAGCGGGGCGACGGCGATCGCGCTTGGGATCGCCGCCGGACCTCTGGTCAGCCTGCTGCTCGCACCGGCGGTCGTGGTGATCGCGCTGCGGGGACGGGGCGGAATCGAACCCGAGGCGGTGGCGGAGGCGCCCACGAAGCCGGCCGGCTCGGACGGGCCCGAGTTCACGCTCGCCCACGGCGGCGGGTTCGCGGCGGCGGTGCTTGTGATCGTGTTCAGCGAGCAGCTCTTTCTCAGCTCGGGCGCGTTCGTGGTCCGAATCACAGAGGGCGCGGCCGCGACGGGATTCATCTTCAACGTCCTGATGCTGGCCCGGGCGCCGATCTACCTGTTCCAGGCCGTGGCCACTAGCCTCCTCCCGCATCTCACGCGGCTGCGGTACCGGCCGGCGATGGGCGGGGCCGACGCGTTTCGCCTCTCGGTCAACGTGACGCTCGGCGCCGTCGCCGCGTTCGCGGCTCTCGTGGTGTTCGTGGTGCTGATCGCCGGACCCGACCTGATGCAGATCGCGTTCGGGGACAAGTTCACCTACGACCGGGCCGGGCTGCTGATCGTCAGCATCGGCATGGGCTTCTACCTCGCTGCGGCGACGCTGAACCAGGCCGCCCTGGCCCAGGGCCGGGCGCGCCGCGCCGCTGTGTGCTGGATCGCCTGCGCGATGGCCTACGTGGGATGGAACCTGCTGCCCGTGCTCGACGAGTTCCGGCGGGTGGAGGTCGGGTTCGCGCTCGCGGCCGCAACGCTGTGCGCGTTGCTCTACGTCGTGTACCGCGGCGGCGCGGCGCCCACCGAGGCCGCGATGCGCCCCGACTCGCCGGAGGAGATCGAGGCGCGGCTCGCGGCCGCCGACGAGGTCAGCTAGAGGAAGTCGCGCAGGGAGAGACGGTGAACGATGCCGAGCTCATACTCGTGGCCGGCGCCCTGCTCGCGGCCGGGATCGCCGCCGCCAAGGCCGCCGACCGGGTCAGGGTCCCGGGGCTCCTCCTCTTCCTCGCGCTGGGGATAGTCGTCGGGTCCGAAGGGCCGGGCGGCGTCGAGTTCGACGACGCCGAGCTGACCCGCACGCTCGGCACGATCGGCCTCGTCCTGATCCTGTTCGAGGGCGGGCTGTCGGCCGGATGGCGGGAGATCCGGCCGGTCGTCGTCACCGCGGCCTCGCTGGCCCTGATCGGGACCGTGATCACCTCGGTGCTCGCCGGGCTGGCGGCGGCGTGGCTGTTCGACCTCGGCACGCTGGAGAGCCTGATCATCGGGGCGGCGGTGGCCGCTACGGACAGCGCCGCGATCTTCGCCGTGCTGCGCGGATCGCGCCTTCGTCGCCGGCTGGCACGGTCGCTCGAGGGGGAATCGGGCATGAACGACCCCGTCGCCCTGCTGCTCGTGACGGGGTTCATCGACTGGATCCAGGAGCCGGCCTACGGGATCGAGGACATGGCGGTCAACCTCTTCCTCCGGCTGGCCGTCGGAGGCGCGCTCGGGATCGGCCTCGGCGTCGCGGCCCGCTGGGGCCTTCGCAACGTCGACCTTCCCACCCCGGGGCTGTACCCGGTGGCATCGATCGCGGCCGCGGCCCTCTCCTACGGCCTGGCGGAGGTTGTGGGCGGCTCCGGCTTCCTGGCCGTGTACCTCACGGCGCTCGTCCTCGGCACCGGACCGGTCCCCGCGCGGCCGACGATGCTCGCCTTCCACCAGGGCGTCGCGTGGGTGTCGCAGATAGCGCTCTTCTTCCTCCTCGGCCTGCTTGTCTTCCCCAGCGAGCTGCTCGACGTCGCCGGCGAGGGTCTGCTGCTGTCGGCCGCGTTGATGCTCGTCGCGCGCCCGGTCGCGGCGTTTCTCGCCAGCCTGCCGTCGCCGTTCTCGGTCCGCGAGCGGGTGATGCTCGGCTGGTCCGGGTTGCGCGGCGCGATCCCGATCTGGCTCGCCACCTTCCCCGTGATCGCCGGGGTCGAGGGCGGGGACCAGGTGTTCAACATCGTCTTCTTCGTCGTCCTCACCTCGACCCTGATCCAGGGCGCCACCTTCGAGCCGCTCGCTCGGCTGCTCAAGGTCACCTCGACCGAGCCCGCGCTGCCTCGCCCGCTCGTCGAGTCGGGGCGGATCCGCCGACTCGGGGGCGAGGTGGTCGCGTACCGGGTCCGCGACGGCGACGCCGCCGTCGGTCACATGGTCAAGGAACTCGGCCTACCGCGCGAAGCGCTCGTCAACGTGATCGTCCGCGGCGACTCGGCGATTCCGCCGCGCGGATCGACCGAGATCCAGGCCGGCGACGAGATCCACGTCCTGGTGCGCCACGAGGCGCACGAGGAGGTGGAAGGGCTGACCCGGGTGTGGCGGCAGGGGCCGATCGGAGAGCCACCCGCGCCCCGTCCGCCGTTGCGAGGCGTCCCCAGCGTCTTCACGACTCGGCCGTGGACCGAGGCCGACGGGGACCCCGGGCGCCCGGAGCAGATCGACGGCACACGGGTGGTCACGCGGATCAGGACCCGGCGCGACCAGCCGGGCGCCCTGGTGGCGCTCGCCGACGGCCGTTTCGCGGTCACCGGGGAAGGAGTCGTCGCGATCGGCAGCCGCAACCTTCTCGCCCAGTGGGCCATTCGTCGAGCCGACCGGCACGACATCGAGCCGGAGGCGCGCGCGTGGTGGGAGGAAGTGATCGGGGTGATGAGCGCCCCGGCCGCTCGGTAGCGCCGTCGCGCTACTCGGCGCCGGCCGCCTCGACGATGCGGCGGTAGGCGGTGGCGGGATCGGGATCGCCGAACACAGCCGACCCCGCGACGAACAGCGTCGCGCCGGCCTCTGCCACGGCGCCGACGGTCTCCGCCTCGATGCCGCCGTCGACCGCGACCGCCGGCGTCGGCGTCGTCGCCCGAAGCCGCGCGACCTTGCCCGGCGAGGTGTCGATGAACGCCTGCCCGCCCCAACCGGGGTTGACGGTCATGCAGAGCAGCACGTCGGCGTCGGCGTCGAGCTCCGACGCGGCTTCCACCGGCGTGCCCGGGTTGAGCGCAAGCCCGGCGAGGCAGCCGGCCTCGCGTATCGCCCCCAGCGTGCGGTTCGCGTGCGCGGTAGCCTCGGCGTGAAACGTGATGCAGTCGGCCCCCGCGCGGGCGAACTCCTCGACCTGCGCCTCCGGTCGCTCGATCATCAGGTGGACGTCGATCGCACCGCCGGCGTCGTGGACCCGGTCCGCGATCGCCCCGGCGACGAGCGGCCCAATCGTGATCGGGGGGACGAACTGCCCGTCCATGACGTCGACGTGGATGATCCGCGCGCCAGCCGATATCACCTCGTCGACCTGCTCCCCCAGCCGGGAGAAGTCCGCCGACAGGATCGACGGCTCGACCCTACGACCCGAGAACAGCTCGTGCCGGCTCACGCCGTCCCGCCGGTGACCGCGAGATTTGCTCGCAGATCTCGGGTCCCGCCCGCGAGCGCACGATTTGCTTGCAAATCGGGCGTCTTCATATCGGACGGAGCATCGAGTGGTGGCACTGCTGGCACAGCATGTCCTCGGTCGAGCTCATGCGGCTGATCGTCTGGTGGGTGCCGCAGTTCGGGCACTGCGAGACGAGCTCGTAGCGGCGCAGGCAGTACACGCACCGGTAGCGACCCGGGAGCTGTGTCGGACGCAGCCACGGCTCGCCGCACCCCGGGCACGCCGGCCGCTTGATCTCGGCCTTCGCCGGCTCCTCGGTCATCGGTCGTCGTCCCGCCGCATCCGGGCGACGAAGAAGCCGTCGGTGCGGTCGCGATCCGGACGGGTCTGGAGGACCCGGGCGTCGTGCGGGGAGGCGAGCCCCGGATGCAGCGAGGAGAGGTCGTCGGCGACGAGCGGGGCGTGCCCCGAGCCGAGCAGGCGCCCGACCTGGTCCTCGTTCTCGCGCCGCGACACGGTGCAGGTCGAGTACACGAGCGTCCCGCCGGGGCGCAGGGCGGCGGCTCCGCGGAACGCGATCTCGCCGGCCACGGCCGCCATCCGCTCGATGCCCGCGACCGACTTGCGCCACCGCGCGTCCGGGCGCGAGGCAAGCGTGCCGAGGTCCGAGCAGGGCGGGTCCACGAGGACCCGATCGTAGCCTCCGCCCAGGTCGTCGCGGGCGGCATCGGCGACGCGCACCTCGACCCCCGCGGCGCCGGTCACCCGGCACAGATCGCGCACCTCGCCGGCGCGGCCCGGGTCCTTCTCCACCGCGACGATCTCGCCCGCGCCGCGCATCCGCGCCGCGATCTGGGTCGTCTTGATTCCGGGGCCCGCGCACAGGTCCAGCACCCGCTCTCCGGGTCGGGGGTCGAGGACCTCGACGACCAGCGCCGACGCCCGCGATTGCGGCACGAGCCGGCCGTCGTCGATCCAGCTCGCGACGGCGTCCCCGATCGCCCCATGGACGACGACCGACTCGGGTGGCGCCGGAGGGACCTGGGGCCGCTCGACGTCGGCGCCCTCAGCGTGCAGCCCCCGGAGCGCGGCAGCGGGGTCGGCACGCAGCGAGTTCACCCGCAACGCTGTCTCCGCGGGCTCGTTGTCCGCCGCCATCAGCGCGCGGGCCGCGTCCGGCCCCAGCTCCCGCCACCACATCTCCGCCAACCACCGCGGGTGCGAGAGGGCGACGGCCGCATCGGCGGCAGTCGCGTCGGAGAGCTCCCCGAGCAGCGGCTCGCGCTCGCGCGCCGCGCGGCGCAGGACCGCGTTGACGAACCGGGCGCCGCGCTCCCGCGCGGGCCGTCCGGCGCCGCGCCCTCCCTTCGCCAGCTCGACCGCCTGGTCGACCGCGGCGTGATCGGGCGTGCCGCCGGCGAACAGCAGCTCGTACAGGCCGAGGCGGAGCGCGGCGAGCGGTCCCGCGTCAATCTCCTCGACGCTTCGATCGGCGAGCCGCGAGATGACGAAGTCCGCGGTCCCGCGACGCTGGATCGAGCCGTACGCGAGGCGCTTCGCCAGCGCCCGGTCGCGGGCGTCGAGACGGTGGCGCCGGGCGGCGGCGGGGAGCGCCCGATCCGCAAACGCGCCCTGCTCGAACGTGCGCCGCACCACCTCGAACGCGGCGCGCCGGGCGGGCGCGACGCGGCTCACGCAGCGGCCCTGGCTCTCGCGGGCACGACGTGCCCGCGCAGGAAGTCCTCCGTCGCCATCGCGCGGCCGCCCGGGGGCTGGACGACGTCGAGCGTCAGCACCCCCTCCCCACATCCCAGCCGCAGCCCCCCGCCCTCCGCGTCCAGGGCGCCGACCTCGAGCTCCCCCTCGCCCGCGCGAGCCGAGCGGACCCCGAGGCGCCGGCCGTCCTCGAGCTCGAGGTACGCGCCGACGAACGGGGTGAGCCCGCGAACCGTCGCCTCGAGCTCGGCGGCGGGGCGGGCGGGGTCGAGCTGCCGCTCGGCGGGATCGATCTTGTCGGCGTACGTGGCCACGGAGTCGTCCTGGTCGCGGAACTCGAGCTCGCCCGCGCGCCGCAGCTCGAGCGCCCTGACCAGCAGCTCGCCGCCGATGTCCGCGAGCCGCGACGACAGCGACCCCCAGCCCTCCCCGGGAGCGATCGGCGTGCGCTCCTGGAGCGCGACGGGGCCCGAGTCGAGCCCCGCGGTCACCCGCATCACGCTGACGCCGGTCTCACGGTCCCCGGCCATGATCGCGCGGGCGATCGGCGCCGCGCCACGCCACCGCGGCAGCAGTGACGGGTGGACGTTGAGGAGCAGGTGGTCCGACAGCAACGGCTCCTTAATCAGCTGCCCGAAGGCGCACACCGCGACGGCGTCGGGGGTCGCGGCCACGATCCGCTCGACGGCGCCCGGCTCGTTGACGTCGGGCGTCTGGAGCAGCTCGATCCCAAGCTCGCGCGCGGCCTCGACTGCGGGGGGCGAGGCCATGTGGCGGCCCCTGCCGCGGCGGCGGTCGGGCGGGGAGACGACGAGCTGCGGGCGGTGCTCCGAGGCGGCCAGCCGCCGCAGCACCGTCGCCGCGAAATCGGACGTCCCGAGAAACACAGTCCGGCACCCGCCTCGCTTGCGCTCTGCGGCTGCCGGGTCACCGCCGGGATGAATCACGCCTCCGCCGGCGCCGGCTCGGCCTCCCGCTCGGGGCTGAAGCTCGTTCCCTCGCGCAGCGCCCGCAACGCGCCCTTGCGCTGCTCGCGCGTCGTGCGCTCGATCATCAGCACCCCGCCGAGGTGGTCGATCTCGTGCTGGATCACCCGAGCCTCGAGCCCCGACGCCTCGATCGTCATCGCGGCGCCCTCGACGTCCTGCGCGATCACGCGGACGTGCAACGGGCGCTCGACGTCGACGATCACCCCCGGGAGGCTGAGGCAGCCCTCCTCCGCTGTCGCTGCTTCGTCGGAGCCCCACTCGATCTCCGGGTTGACGAGCGGGGTGGGCGGAGCGTCCGGCCCGGCCTGGAAGACGAGCAGCCGGCGCATGATCCCCAGCTGGGTGGCGGCGAGCCCGACGCCGATCGCATCGTGCATCAGCTCCACCATCCGCTCGGCCTCGGCGCGCAGGCGCTCGTCGAACTCGGTGACCGGGCTCGCCGGGCTGCGGAGCACGGGATCACCGAACTGGCGCACCTGCGCCAGCGCCGCGCGCCGGCGCTCGCGCGCCTCTTGGTCGAGGTCGAGTCCGGCGTCGCTCGACGGGCCCTGCGGGGTGACGGGTCCGTCGACGTCCTCGCGGTGCTGTGGATCGTGATCGGCCACGCAACGAAGTCTAGGTCCAGGGCTGGCAGCGACCCCGCGAAAGCGCGGAGCATTTCGCGGGCATTTACTGGGGATCGACGTCGACGCTGAGGGCGGTGCCGCGCAACGCCCTGCCGGCGGCGGCCGCCTCGACCGCCTCGCGCACCGCCTCCACCGCCGCGGAGCGCTCCTCCGTCTTGAGCAGGAGCTGGCGCCGGTGGCGGCCGCGCAGTCGCAGCCGCGGCGCGGGGCCGAGCATCTCCACGTCGTCGGGAAGCGCCACCGCCAGCCCGGCGTGAAGCGCCTCGGCGGCGCGCTCCGCGTCACCCGGCGCGGCGGCCGAGAGCTCGATCCGCACGAGGGTCGAGAACGGCGGGTAGCGAAGCGCGCGGCGGCGCTCCAGCTCCGCAGCGAGGAACCCGGGCGCGTCGTGGCGCGCGGCCGCCTCGATCGCCGGGGCATGGGGGGCCAGGGTCTGGACGAGCACGCGCCCCCCCGCGTCGCCGCGGCCGCTGCGGCCCGCGAGCTGAGCGATGAGCGCGAAGGTCCGCTCCTCGGCGCGGAAGTCGGGGAAGCGCAGGCTGGCGTCGGCGTCGATCACGACGCTGAGCACGACGTCCGCGAAGTCGTGGCCCTTGGCGACCATCTGGGTACCGAGCAGCACCCCCGCATCGGCGCGCTGGAACCGGTCGAGGATGTCGGCGTGCCCGCCCGTCCGGGCGGCGCTGTCCGAGTCGAGACGGAAGACGGGGAGCGGGTCGAGAACCTCCCCGAGCACCGACTCCAGCTGCTCCGTCCCCGCGCCGTGACGGGCCAGCGTCACCGAGCCGCAGTCGGGGCAGGCTTCGGGGATCGGCTCGGAGTGACCGCAGTGGTGGCACGCCAGGCGCTCGGGTCGACGGTGCAGGACGAGCGAGACGTCGCACCGGGAGCAACCCCACGAGCGGCCGCAAGAGCGGCACGATAGGAACGGCGCCCAGCCGCGGCGGTTCAGGAGCAGGATGGCCTTGCCGCCGGAGCGCCGCAGCTCGCCGAGCGCCGCGCGGGTAGCAGGGTGAAGGGGGCCGCGGCGACCGCCCTCCCCCCGCATGTCGAGTACCTCGACCGGCGGCAGCCCGAGCCCGTCCACCCGCCGCGGGAGCTCGAGCCGCTCCAGCGCGTGCCAGCTCTCGGGGCGGGGGGTCGCGGTTCCCGCCACCAGGACCGCTCCCGAGTCCGCCGCGCGGCGGCGAGCCACGTGACGGGCGTCATAGCGGGGGTCGCCCTCCTGCTTGTACGAGGGATCGTGCTCCTCGTCGATCACGATCAGCGCGGGGTCAGCGAGCGGCGCGAAGACGGCCGAGCGCGGCCCGACGCACAGCCGCGCCTCGCCGGAGCGCATCCGCCGCCACTCGTCGTAGCGCTCCCCGGCCGGAAGCTGGGAGTGAAGTAGCGCCACCACGCCGCCGAACCGCGCCCGGAAGCGCGCCACCGTCTGCGGGGTCAGCCCGATCTCGGGCACGAGCACGATCGCGGTTCGGCCGCGCTCCAGGGCGGCGTCCGCGGCGGCGAGGTAGACCTCGGTCTTCCCCGAGCCGGTGACGCCGTGGAGCATCAGCTCGCGAGGCCGCCGCGAGCTCATCGCGCCGACGAGGCGGTCGACCGCGGCCCGCTGCTCGGCCGTGAGCGGGACGTCGCCCCGTACCTCACCGATCCGCACGGGCGCCGGCCGGCGCCCGACCTCCACCTCCTCCAGCGTCACCAGGCCGCGGGCTTCGAGGCGGCGCAGAGCCGCGCGGTCGGCGTCCGGCCGCCGGCCGGAATCGAGCGCCTCGAGGGCCGCCCGCTGGCGCCGCCCCAGCCTCGCCGCGCCGGCGAGCGCGGCGCGGCCCTCGTCGGTGATCTCGGCGCGCGCCTCCCGGCGCGCTCGAACCCGCTGTCCCCCCACCCCCGTCCCCGGCGGCAGCACGAGCCCGAGCCCCCGCGCGGGCGTGGAGCAATACTCGCGAGCAGCCCACAGCCCCAGCCGCACGAGCTCGGGCGGGACCCCGGCCTCGAGCGCCTCGATCGGCTCGGCGAGGCGATCGGGCGGAAGCTCGCTGCGCTCGGCGAGCTCCACCACCACGCCGGGCACCGACCGGCGCCCGAATGGGATCACGAGCACGCTGCCCACCCCCACCTCGCCCATCCGCTCGGGGAGCCGGTAGTCGAACGGGCCGCGCAGCGTACGGGCCCTCGTCAGCGGCTCGACCTTGGCGATCGACATCGGCCCAGCGTATGTGCGGGCACGGACGCCGGGCGGAGCCTACGAGACGTCGGCGGTCTCGGCCGCGGCCAGGCCTGCCGCCTTGCGCAGAGAGTCGGCGCGGTCGGTCCGCTCCCAGGTGAAGTCGTGGTCGTCGCGGCCGAAGTGCCCATAGGCGGCGGTCTTCTGGTAGATCGGCCTGTGAAGGTCGAGGTCGCGGCGGATCGCGCCCGGACGAAGGTCGAACTCGTCGGCGATGATTCGCGTGAGGTCGGAGTCCTCGAGCTTGCCGGTGCCGAACGTGTTCGTCATCAGCGACACCGGGTGCGCGACCCCGATCGCGTATGCGACCTGGATCTCGCACCGATCCGCGAGCCCTGCGGCGACGATGTTCTTGGCGACGTAGCGGCCCGCGTATGCGCCCGAGCGATCGACCTTCGACGGGTCCTTGCCCGAGAACGCGCCGCCGCCGTGGCGCGCCGCGCCCCCGTAGGTGTCGACGATGATCTTGCGACCGGTGAGCCCGGCGTCGGCGCCGGGACCACCCTTCTCGAACTTGCCGGTCGGGTTGACGAGGAAGGCTTCGTACAGCGCCTCGCTGATGAACAGCTCCTTGTACTCCTCGTGGAGAACCGGCTCGACGACGTGCTCCCACAGATCCTGCTTGATCAGCGTCTCGCCGTCGATGCCGGGCTTGTGCTGGGTGGAGATCAAAAGGCCCGCGATCTCGACCGGGCGATCGTTCTCGTATCGCACAGTGACCTGGGTCTTCCCGTCGGGACGAAGGTAGGGGACGACGTCGGCCTTGCGGACCTCGGCGAGCCTGCGAGCGAGGGTGTGCGCGATCTGGATCGGCATCGGCATCAGCGCCTTCGTCTCCCGGGTCGCGTAGCCGAACATCATTCCCTGGTCCCCGGCGCCGATCTGGTCGAGCCTGTCCTCGTCGTTGGGGTCCGTGCGCGCCTCATAGGCGACATCGACTCCCTGGGCGATGTCCGCGGACTGCTCGTCGATCGTCGTGATCACCGCGCACGTCTCGGCGTCGAACCCGTACTTGGCACGGTCGTAGCCGATCCGATGCAGGGTCTGGCGGACGAGCTTCGGGATGTCGACGTACGTCTCGGTGGTGATCTCGCCCGCGACCACGACGAGGCCTGTGTTGACGAGCGTCTCGCACGCGACGCGGCCGGTCGGATCGTCGCCCAGCACCGCGTCGAGGACGCCGTCTGAGATCTGGTCGCAGATCTTGTCCGGGTGGCCCTCGGTGACCGACTCGGACGTGAACAGGTGCTCGTTGGGTCCCAGCTCGCTGATACCAGCCATCGGTCCGCGGGATGCTACCTAGTGAACGAGAAACACCCACCTGCCTGTCGCCTCGCAGTACTTCGTCCCGATGCTCGACGCCCAGATCAGCCGCCGACCGTCAATCGCAGCTCGGTGTCGATCTCGTCGTCCTCGTGCCGCACGGCGACGGCGAGCGCATCGAGTCGGCCGAGCTCCTCGCTGAAGCTGGCGTACGCGGGGTCGGCGCCGAGCCCCGCGAGCTCGGCGAGCCGCAGCAGGCCCTCGAGGTTCAGGTACGCGAGCGCCGAGACATCCCCCGGGAGCCCGTCGGTGGCGTGCTCGAACCGCTCCGAGCCCTCGAGGCCGGAGCCGTCGTCCAGGACCTGCCTCACTCCCGCGGGGTCCGTGCTGATGACGAGGCGTCCGTCGGTCGCCGCGTACGTGAGCGTGACCGTCGGCGAGACCCGCAGGCTCTGCGCCTCGACCCCGTCGATCCGCTGCTGCTCGAAGACCGGCGCCTGGAGGCTGCGTCCCGGGTCGAGCGCGGTGGCGATCGGACGCTGAAGCCTGGCCAGCGCCCGCGTCGCCTGCTCGGAGTCGACCTCGTCGACGACCATCGTCACGAACGGGGCACCGAGGGTCGGGGTGGTCGCGGGGGGCTGCGGGGGGCCGCCTTCGACGCCGGGCAGCTCCTGCTCCGCCGTGCCAGCGGGCCCCTCGCCCGCGCCGCGCGGCTCGAGCCACACCGCGGCCTCGGACGACAGGAGCGGCAGCAGCTCGCGCTCGAGGCTGAGGTCCCCGGCCCTGCGCAGGCGCTTCGCGAACTGCTCGAAGCCGGCCGCGAGCCCGGGTGACTCCGCGGTCGCCTGTGCGAAGAGCCCGGCCACGCTGCGCGCGGGACTGCCGAGCGCCATGTACGCGAGTGCGTTCTCGCTCGCCTCGTCGGCGAGCGAGGGATCGAAGGTCGGGAACGCGGCGAAGAACCCTGGCGCGCCCTCGGCGCGCTCGGGGTCGAGCAGGCTATCGACGTCGAGCTCGAGTTCGTTGTCCGTCGCGACCAGCGCCGCCCCCGCGCCGCGTGTCGCCCTGGCGTCGACGAATGCCTCGAACGACCCCAGCGGCGCTCCCGGGGCGAACAGCTCGCCCGCTCCGTCCTCCGACACGAGCAGCTCGGCGAGCCGTAGGTCGGGGAACCCGTCCCGCAGCTCGTCAACCCACCCGGCGTCGGCGAGCGTCGGCCCCCCCGCCCCGGTGTCGATGACGCTTTTCACCTGCGCCTCCCGCCCCGCGACGACGAAGTCGTCCACCGTGGCGACGGCGATCCCGCGCTCGCGAATCACGTCGACGCCGCGGTGCGCCCGGGTCGACCCCCCGCCGGCCAGCCGCTGCACGAATCGGCTCGCCCCGTCCTGGTCGCCGATCTCGAGCAACACGGTCGGACTTGTGCCGTCGCCGGCCGAGATCAGCGCCAGCGCCGCCTCCCCGCCGAGCCACGGCGCGACGTCGCGCCGATAGTCGACCCGGACGCCGCTCGGCGCGGGCAGGCGGGCAATGATCTGGCCGCTGACGGCGGGAAGGCGTTCGGCGACCGCGATGGCCCGCTCGTACTGCTCGGTGTCGCGATCGGTGTCGACGTGGACGTACGCCGAGGAGTCGCCGGGCACGAGCGCTATCGCCTCGTCGTCCGGCTGGCACTCACTCCCCCCGGGCGCCTGACACGGAAGGCTCGGGACGGCGAAGACGACGAGCAGCAGGAGCACGATCGCCGCGGTGAGGCCCGCGACGATCCGGTGCTGGGTGCGCAGCGTGAGCGCCGACCGCCGCCTCTCCAGCCCCGCGGAGATCCGCCGGCCGGACCGGCGCAGCGTGTAGCCGAGGTCCTCGAGCGCGTAGCGGCCGCGGCGGGCGCGGCGGCGCAGCGCGTAGCGGAGGTCTGACAACGATCGACGCGGCATTCGCGCGTTATAGCTGCCGCGACCGATCGCGGCGCCGACCCGGCCGCGAACGCCGCTTGCGCGGGACGTAGTCGATGATCAGCGGGACGCCCTGGAGACGGTACTCGCCGCGAAGGCGGTTCTCGAGGTGGTACGCCCAGTCACGGGAGATCAGCCGGCGGTCGTTGACCTGGACCTTGAGGCGCGGCGGGGCGGTCTCGATCTGCGCGATGTAGTAGAGCCGCAGGCGGCGTCCCCCGCGCTTGGCCGGCGGCGGCGTCCTCGAGACGACGTCGGCGAGGAACCTGTTCAGCTCCGGGGTCGGGATCCGCGTCGCGCGCCGCTCTGCCAGCGCGACTGCCGCCCGCAGCAGCTCGGGCACCGCGCGGCCGGTCTTCGCCGAGCACGCGACAATCGGGGGCTCGAGCCGGGTCCGGCGCGCGAGCCGGGCGCGGGCGTCGTCGAGGTCGGTGCGCCCGACGTCCCACTTGTTCAGCGCGACGAGCGTCGCGCATCCCGAGCGCATCGCGAGCTCGACGATCCGGAGATCCTCGGAGGTGATGCCCTCGGACGCGTCGCAGACGACGAGGGCGACGTCCGCACGTTCCGCCGCCCGCTCGGAGCGGAGCTGCGCGTAGTAGGTGACGGTCCCCGCGACCTTCGACCGGCGCCGCAGCCCGGCGGTGTCGACCAGGATCAGCGACCGCCCGTCGATCTCCGCCCTGGTGTCGATCGCGTCGCGCGTCGTCCCCGCGTCCTCGGAGACGATCACCCGCTCCGCGCCGAGGAAGGCGTTGAGCAGCGACGACTTGCCGACGTTGGGCCGTCCGACGATCGCCAGCCTTACGGCGCCCTCGGGCTCGACCGCCGGCCCGCGCGCGGACGTCGCCGCGATCGCGGCGACGGAGTCGAGGAGGTCTCCCGTGCCATGGCCGTGCGCGGCCGACACCGCGTGCGGCTCACCGAGCCCGAGGCCGTGGAACTCGGCGGCCATGTGGATGTCCTCGGGGCGATCGATCTTGTTCGCGACGACCAGCACAGGGACCTCGGCGCGCCGCAGCAGTGACGCCAGCTCCGCGTCCCCGGGGCGTAGCCCCGCACGAGCGTCGACGACCAGAAGGATCGCGTCGGCGCCCTCCATCGCCTCCCGCGCCTGCTGCTGGACGGCGAGCGACAGCGAGTCCGCAGCGGCGAGGTCGACGCCACCGGTGTCGACGAGCTCGAACCGGACGCCGTTCCACGCGCACTCGATCTGCTTGCGGTCCCGCGTCACTCCCGGCTCCGCGTGCACCACGGCCTCGCGGCCGCCGGCTAGCCGGTTGACGAGCGTGCTCTTGCCGACATTCGGAAACCCCACGACGGCGACCTGGGGAAGCTGGGGCGAATTCGCGCTCACGCTAGTCCCCGTTCCCCCGCGAGCTCCACGATCCGATCGACGACCTCCGCGACCGAGAGGCCCGTCGTGTCGAGCTCGATCGCGTCGTCGGCTGGACGCAACGCACTGTGCTCACGCTCGGCGTCCCGGGCATCCCGCTCCCGCTGGGCCTCGACGACGTCCTCGAACAGCGCCCTGGACTCGGCCGCACGGCGGCGTGCGCGCTCCTCGTCGGTTGCCGTCAGGAACACCTTGAGCGAAGCGCCGGGACTCACCACCGTGCCGATGTCCCTGCCCTCGGCGACGTACGAGCCGCTGTCGATCAGCGCCCGCTGGCGCTTCACCATCTCGTCCCGCACCTCTGGGTGGACCGAGACCCGCGACGCGGCCAGGTCTACGTCGGGTGTGCGGATCTCCCTTGTCACGTCCGCCCCATCGAGCTCCACGCCCCGGGCGTCGAGGCCGATCTCGACCGAGCGTGCGATCTCGCCTGTGGCCGACGGGTCGTCGAGGTCGGCTCCGCGGCGCAGCGCCGCGAGCGCCACGCAGCGGTACATCGCCCCAGAGTCGAGGTAGGTAAGGCCGAGTGCGTCGGCGACGCCCCGGGCCACGGTTGACTTCCCGGCCCCCGCGGGGCCGTCGATCGCGATCACCATCGAGGCGTGAGGGTAACCCCGCGCCCGATCACTTCCAGAGCGCCCGCGAAGCGATTAGAGTGCCGCCGGGTACGCAGGCGGGAAAGGGCCACCTGCATGGGGATGTTCAAGGACATGTTCAAGCTGACCAAGCAGGCCAACGAGCTGAAGAGGTCGAGCGGCGCGCCGGGCCTGCGCGACATGCTCAAGCAGGCGCCGGGGCAGCTCCAACAGACGAAAATCGCGATCGGCTGGGACGCGATGGGCAAGGCCCCGGAGCGCGGGGAGGTCAGGCCGGCCTGATGCGGAGCTGGAACCTCACCGAGCTCGACGTCCAGGCGCATCAGCCGGAGGTGCTCGCGTCCGCCGAGGAGGGCCGCGCGATCGCGATCCAGCTTCCCGCCGGGGAGGCCCTCGACGAGCACCAGGTCCACGAGCGCGCGTGGCTGATCGTCGTCGAGGGTCGAGTCCAGCTCGCCGATCCCGGCGGCGACACCGTCGACGGCGGCCCCGGGCTGTTCGCGGAGTGGGACCCTGCCGAGCGCCACGAGGTCCGGGCGGTCGAGGACACCCGTGTGCTGCTGATCCTCACCCCGTGGCCCGGCGAGGGCCACCCAAGCCAGCGCTAGAGGCGGTCGCCGACCTTCACGCAGGCTGCGGGGCCGGCTCGGCCTCGGTCAGCTCGCGCGTGTCCGCGGGGGCGTTCTGCCGCCGCGACAGGGCGAGGAACGGCAGCGCAAGCGCCGAGATCCCGGCGCTCATCAGGTAGGACGCGGGGTATCCCCACACGTCCGCCGCGCGGCCGAGCACCGGCTGCGCCCACACCCCGCCGGTGGAGTCCATCATCGAGTCGAACGACAGGATCGTGGCCCGCTGGCGCGACGGGATCAGGCCGTTGAGATAGGTCTGGCGGATCGGCATCGAGGCCGCGAACAGCAGGCCCCAGATCACGGTCAGCCCGATCACCGGCCAGAAGCTCTCGATCGTCCCCACCAGCGCCAGGGTCAGCGCGCTCAGCGCCGCGATCGAGATCAGCGCCGACGTGCGGCGCTGGAACAGCCGCCGGATCCGCGGCGCCGCGACGCCGCCGAGGATCTGGGCGCCGGCGACGATCGCCGCCGCCAGTCCGGCGATCTGGTACGCCTCCGGGTCGCCGTACAACTCGAGCAGGTACGGCTGCAGGGCGTAGAACCCGTAGATCCCGACCCCGCCGGCGAACATCGCCTCGACCATCAGCCACTTGACGGCCGGGACGCGCCACCCGTACTCGACCGACGCCGAGGCGATCCTTCGCATCTCTGCCAGCGGCCGTCCTCCCTTGGCCGGGGTGAACCCGATGTCGTGCATGAGCCTGAACGCGAGCGCGAACATCACGACCAGGATCGCCCCGCGGATCACGAACGGCATCCCGAGGCTCGCCTGCTGGGCGATGAAGCCCCCGGCGACGGAGCCGGTCAGCATCCCGACCCCGGTTACGACCTGGCCGCGGCCGAAGACCGCCTCGAGCTCGCCCGTGAACCCGGTCGCCGTTAGCGCGTCGACCAGCCACGCCTCGACCGCGCCGGAGAAGAACGTGAACCCGAGCCCGAGCAGCAGCGAGGCGATTGCCCATTGCCAGAACGGCGCCTCGAGCTGCCACAGCAGCACGTAGAACAGCGTCGACGCGGTCAGTGTCAGCGTGCCGAGCAGGTACGACACACGGCGCCCGATCGTGTCGGCGACGATCCCAGTCGGGACCTCGAACGCCACCATCCCGGCGGTGAAGAACGCGTTGGCCGCGAACGCCTCGAGGTTCGACAGCCCCGCGTCGAGGAGGAAGATCGTGTTGATCCCCCAAATCAGGGACGCGGCGAGGGTGTTGCCGAGCAGCAGGACGAGGTAGGTGCGCTGGATCGAGCGGGGCGTCGGCATCGTTCAAAGCTACGACCGCCGCGGGCGGCGCAAGTAATCGCAGCCTTCGAGCCTAGGCGGCGTGAAGGGACGCCAGGTCGGACTCGAAGCTCGGGTAGCTGACCGCCGCGGCATCGATCCCGGCCACTTCGACCCCCTCGCGCGACGCCAGCCCGGCGACCGCCCCGAGCATCGCGAGGCGATGGTCGCCACGGGAGTCGAGCGCCCCCCCGCGCAGCTCTCCCCTCCCCTGGACCGCGAAGCCATCGGGCCGCTCCTCGATCTCCGCCCCGAGCCCGCGCAGCCCGCCCACGACCGCCGCTATCCGGTCCGACTCCTTGTGGCGGAGCTCCTCCCCCCCCTCGACCACGGTCTCACCGTCGGCGAAGCAGCCGAGCAGCGCTACGAGCGGCAGCTCGTCGATAGCGAGCGGCACCTCGGCGCCTCCCACGCGGGTGCCGCGCAGCGGACCATGGCGGGCCAGGACCGTCCCCCGCGGCTCCCCCCCGCTCGCCGCCTCCTCCTCGACCTCGGCGCCCGCGCCCATGCGATGGAGGACCCCCAGCAGTCCGATCCGCGTCGGGTTCAGCCCCACACCCTCGACCCGGATCCCGCTCCCCGGCACGAGCAGCGCGGCGACGATCGGGAACGCCGCCGACGAGAGGTCGCCCGGGACCTCGATCCGCCCCGGGTCGATGCGGGCTGCCGGGCGGACCACGATCCGACGCCCCGCCGCGGAGCGAACCGCGACCGTCGTCTCCTCGACCTCCACCCTCGCACCCGCTGCGGCAAGCATGCGCTCCGTGTGGTCTCGAGTCGGCGCCGGCTCGACGACCGTCGTCTCTCCGGCCGCCAGCAGCCCCGCCACCAGGACGCACGACTTCACCTGGGCGCTGGCGACCGGGAGCCGGTACTCGATCGCGTGCAGCTCGGTCCCCTCGATCCTGAGCGGCGGCAGCCGCCCGTCGCGGCAGCTCACCCTTCCGCCCATCCGCGACAGCGGCTCGGCGACGCGATCGACCGGCCGGCGGCGGATCGACTCGTCGCCGTCGAGCACCCAGGCGCCGGTTCCCTGACCTGCGAGCCACCCCGGGAGCAGCCGCAGCAGCGTCCCCGCGTTGCCGACGTCGATCTCCGCCTCGCCCGAGCGCTGCCGCGCTCCGGGCCCGCGGAGCCCGATCCCGCCGATCCTCAGATCGAGGGCTCCGTCCGATCGCGACTCGGCCTCGACCCCGGCGCCGAGGGCCGCGACGGCCCGTAGCGTCGCGTCGGTGTCATCGGAGCTCAGCGCTGCCGACACCGGAGTCCCCCCCTCGCCCATCGCACCGAGCAGCACCGCGCGGTGCGTGATCGACTTGTCGGGCGGCGGGCGAAGCGTCCCCCGCAGGGGCCCGCCGGGTTCGAAGCGCCGTGAGCCCACCCGGCGTCACTCTCCGCCCGAGACGGCGGACACCGTGTAGCCGAGGCAACCGACGATCTCGGCCGCTCGCTCGGCGTCCCGTTCGCCGGCGACCCACAGCGCGACTGCCCCGGTGCGCATGTCGGCGGCCGGGTACAGCGCCATGTCCTCGATGTTGACGCCTGCACGGCCCAGCGCGAGCGCGATCTCGGCCACCGTGCCGGGCTCGTTGGTCACCGACACCCGCAGCTCGGACAGCGGCCCGCCGACGAGCTCGGCCTCGACGAGGCGGCGGCGGTCGGCGAGCGCCTCGCGATGCCACTGCGCGAGCCCCTCGACGTCGTCGGCGCGCAGCAGCTCCGCCGCGCGGCCGAGACGCTCGACGACTGCGTCTATCTCGCCCGCCAGCGCCTCGCGGTTGGAGGCGAAGATGTCGATCCAGATCGACGGGTTGGCGCCCGCGACGCGGGTCGTGTCGCGGAAGCTCGGGCCGACCTCGGGTAGCCGCTCGCTGTCCTCGCCGAGGGCGTGTGCCGCCTCGGTCACGAGGACGTTCGCGATCACGTGCGGAAGGTGGCTCACGGTGGCCATCATCCTGTCGTGCGAGTCGCGGTCGATCGCTAGCGGGCGCGCGCCGAGCTCGGCGATCGTGCGGTGCAGGCGGTCGTACAGCACACCGCTCGAGCGCTCGGTCGGGACAAGGTACCAGCGCGCCCCCTCGAACAGGTCGGGCCGCGCGTGCTCGATCCCCGACGTCTCGGCGCCGGCGAGCGGGTGCCCGCCGATGAATCGCTCGCCGCCCTCGCCCTGCGGCAGGGCGGCGATCAGCTCCCGCTTCGTCGAGCCCACATCGGTGATCACCACTTCCTCGCCGCTGGCCGCGAGCGCCTCCGCGACGAGCCCGGGGAGGGCGCCGACGGGCGCGGCGCAGAAGACCGCGTCCGCGCCCTGGACCGTGTCCGCGACCGAGTCGTGGGCGACGTCCAGCGCGTCGCGCGCCAGCGCCCGCTCCAGCGTCGAGGTGTCGGCGTCGTATCCGGCGACCTCTGCACCGAGCCGCTGGCGCGCGGCGAGCCCGATCGAGCCGCCGATCAGCCCCACGCCGAGCACCGCCAGCTTCATTGCGCGCCGCGTGCTCCGCTTCGCGTCCACCGCGGCGCGGTCGCGTTCGGGCTCAGGATCTTCAGGACCTTCAGACCGCGCTCAGCTCTTTGCCGGCGAGCTCGGCGGCTCTCTGGACCTGGTCCGCGTACTCGGCGAAGCGCTCGGTCGCGATCGCCTGCGGGCCATCGCAGATCGCTTCGTCGGGCTCGTTGTGCACCTCGACCATGATCCCGTCGGCGCCGGCCGCGGCTGCGGCGAGGGACATCGACGGCACCCAGTCGCGCCGGCCGGCGGCGTGGCTCGGGTCAACGATCACCGGCAGGTGCGTCATCTCTCGCAGCACGGGGATCGCCATCAGGTCGAGGGTGAACCTGTACGCGTTCTCGTGCGTCCGGATGCCGCGCTCGCACAGGATCACGTCGGGATTGCCCTCCTTGAGCACGTACTCCGCCGCCATCAGCAGCTCGTCGAGTGTCGCGGCCAGCCCGCGCTTCAGCAGCACCGGGAGACCCGAACGGCCGGCCTCGGCCAGCAGGGTGTAGTTCTGCATGTTGCGGGCGCCGATCTGGATCACGTCCGCCACCTCCACGACGTCGCCGAGGTCGCGCACGTCCATCAGCTCGGTGACGATCGGGAGGTCGGTCTCCTCCTTGGCCTCCTGGAGCAGCGCCAGCCCCTCCGACCCGAGGCCCTGGAAGCTGTACGGCGACGTGCGCGGCTTGTACGCGCCGCCGCGCAGCATCGCGGCGCCGTTGTCCGCAACGCAGCGCGCCACCTCCAGCGTCTGCCCACGGCTCTCCACGGTGCACGGCCCGGCGATCAGCGCGAAGCTCTCTCCGCCGAGGCGACGCCCATCCACCTCGACCACCGTGCGCTCGCCCTTGCGGAACTGCGCGGACGCGAGTTTGTACGGCTTCAGGATCGGCACTAGGTGATCGACTCCCGGCGCACCCTCGAGCCCGAGGCTCTGGACGTTGTCGCGGTCGCCGATCGCACCGATCACGGTCAGGAGCTCGCCGCGCGACACGTGCGCGGTGCACCCCACCGACTCCACTCTCTCGACGACCGCATCGACCTCGCCGGCGGTCGCCCCTTCCTTCATCACGATCATCATCTCGATCTGCCTCTTTCCAACTGTTTCGTCGAAGTGCTGTCAGCGGTTCACCGGTACGGCTGGGCATCGTGAACGTAGGCCCTCGGGTTTCGGCGTCCGGCGGATCTCCTTGTCGGTCGGCGGCTCAGGCTGCCGCGGGCCGGACGCCTATGTAAATCGCGAATACCAGTAGTAGCGCGCACGCCGAGCGGAGCCGCGGGCGGCCCCGGTTGCGTCGGTCGGCGTGACGGCGCGCTCCATTGGCGTGGCTTTGTAGCACGGATCGCGACGGCAGGCAAACCGCGCAAAGATCGCTGGTCGTGACCTGCCTCAAAGCGCGGCATTCAGCGCCGCGATGAACCGCTCGTTCTCCCCGCGCCGACCGTGGGTGACGCGGACGTGTCCCGGGCCGCCGAGCTGGGCACCGGGACGGACGATCACCCCGGCGCGCCCCAGCGCCTCGACGACCTCGTCCTCGTCGCGGTCGCCCAGCGCGACCCAGGAAAAGTTCGCCTGCGTGTCCGCGGTCCGGACGCCGAGCTCGCGCAGCTCGTCCTCGACCCACAGACGCTCGGCCACGGTTCGCTCGACGCGCGTCGCGACCTCGTCCTGGTGCAGGATCGCCTCGGCGGCCGCCGCCTGGCCGACGCCGTTGACCGGGAACGGCTGCCGCACGGCGTGGACGGCGCTTCGGAACCTCGCCGAGCCGAGCCCGTACCCGATCCTCAGCGCGGCCAGCCCGTAGACCTTGCTGAACGTGCGCAGCGCGGCGACGTTGGGATGGCGCCGCACGAGGTCGAGGCTCGTGTCGGCGTCGTCGTGGACCTGGAACTCGACGTACGCCTCGTCGAGGACGACCGTGACGTGGTCGGGGACGCGCTCGACGAACGCAGACAGTTCGTCAGCGGGAATGTGGGTTCCGGTCGGGTTGTTGGGGTTGCAGACGATCAGCAGCTGGGTGGCCGCGGTGACCTCGGCGAGCATCGCTTCGAGGTCGTGGCCGTAGTCCCCGGTCAGCGGGACCCGGATCTCCCGGGCCCCCGAAAGCGCCGCGAGATGCGGGTAGATCGAGAACGAGGGCCACGCGTACACGATCTCGTCCTGCGGCTCGCACAGCGCCACCGCAGCGGCAAGCAGGATCTCGCACGATCCGTTGCCGACTGAGATCCCGGCGGGGTCGAAGTCGTAGCGCTCGGCGATCCGGCGCCGCAGCAGCCGCGCGTGTTGGTCGGGGTAGCGGTTCGCGGACGCGGCCTCGGCCGCGATTACCTCGAGCACGGCGGGATGGGGCGGCCACGGACACTCGTTCGAGGCCAGCTTGACCACGTCGTCGGTCTCGTACGCCTCGCGGGCGTCGGACATGTGCAGGCCGGCCTCGTAGTGCGGCATCCGCGCGAGCTTGTCGGCGAAGGTCACTGCCATCCGAATCCATTGTGGCGGGGTGGGCTACTGGGCGGCCCGCAGGTCGGAGCGCAGCTCCTGCGTCTCGCCGAGGTAGGTGTGCGCGGGCTCGTGGCGGTGGGCGGCGTAGTAGTGCACCAGGACCCTGATCACGCGCTCCATCGCGCCAGGCACCGCGACCTCACGGGCGCACAGCAGCGGCACGGAGTCCAGGCCTGCCCTTCGCGCGGCGACGGCGGGGAACTCGGCGTCGAGGTCGTCGGTGACGGTGAACACGCAGCTGACCATGCGCTCGGGCGAGAGCTCGTTGCGGGCCATGAGCTCGCGCATCAGCTCCTCGGCAGCGGCGACGATCGACTCCGCGTCGTTTCGCTCCACCTGGACGGCGCCGCGCAGCGCCCACAGCCGGTCCGGTTCCGCTTCGTTCACGGTCGCGAATCCTTCCAGAGCCGCTGAACCTCGTCCGGGCGCAGGCGCCGCGCGTCGCCCTCGCGAAGCCGGCCGAGGCGCAGCGAGCCGAACCCGACGCGGCGCAGCGAGGTGACTTCGTTCCCGACCGCCTCGGCCATCCGGCGCACCTGGCGGTTGCGGCCCTCGCGGATCGCGATCTCGATCTCGCGCGGGCCGAGCCGGCGCACGCGGGCCGGGGCGGTGCGGCCGTCGTCGAGCTCGACCCCCTCGCGCAGCCCGCGCAGCGCCCGGTCCGACGCCCGGCGACGCAGCCGCACGCGGTAGGCGCGGGGGACCCCGTAGCGGGGATGCGTGAGCCGGTTGGCGAGCTCGCCGTCGTTGGTCAGCAGGATCAGCCCGGAGGAGTCTGCGTCGAGGCGGCCGACCGGATACAGCCGCGCGTCCGAGTCCACCAGCTCGACCACCGCCGTGCGGGGTCCCGGCTCGCGCGCCGTGGACGTCACTCCCTCGGGCTTGTTCACGGCCCACATCTCATGCGGCTCGGGCACGACCCTGCGGCCGTCGACCTCGACCGCGCTGCGCTCGTCGACGTCTCGGGCCGGGTCGGTCACGAGCTCGCCGCCGACCTTCACCCTCCCCGCGGCGACCAGTCGCTCGGACGCCCGGCGCGACGCGACGCCGCAGTGGGCGAGGTACTTCGCGAGCCTCACCGCCAGCGCTACTAGGACTCGGCCCGCTGCTCGCCCGCGCGCAGCAGGCGCTCGCGCAGCTCGCCCTCGACCTCCGGCGTGGGGTCGAACCGGGACGGGTCGGGGAGCTCGTCGAGCCCCTTGAGCCCGAACAGCTTCTCGAACAGCGGCGTGGTGCGGTAGATCACCGCGCCGAACCGGGACCGCCCGGACTCCTCGATCAGCCCCCGCTCGGTCAGGGTCGCGACGGCGGACTCGGACGAGACGCCGCGGATGCGGGCGATCTCCGGCCGCGAGACGGGCTGCAGGTAGGCGACGATCGCCAGCGTCTCGGCCTGGGCCTGGGTCAGCGGCGGGGTCCGCGGCCTTGCGAGCAGTCGCCGGGCGGCGGTCTCGGCCGCCGGGTCGGTCGCGAGTGTGAGCCCGCCCGCGACCTCCTTCAGGGCCACCCCCCGGCGCCCGCTCGCGAGCTCCTCCTCGAGGATGTCGACCGCCGACTGCACCTGCGCCGCGCTCGACTCGCACGCCTCGGCGAGCTCGCTCACCGAAACGGGCTCCGGGGAAAGGAACAGCAGCGCCTCGACGATCCGCGCCAGCTCGACCGCGGTCGTCAACTCGACCTCACGATCTCGATCGGGCCGAGCACCTCGGGCTGCTCCCAAGTCGCCTCGCCGCGGCGGTGGAGCTCGAGCAGCGCGAACAGCGTCACAGCCTGGGTGAGCCGGTCCTCGTCCGCGAACACCTCGTCGAACGAGAACCGCTCGCGCCGGCCGAGCACCTCGCGCAGAACCCGCAGGCGCCGCTCCAGCGACACCGTGGGACGGATGTGGCTGACGTCGGGCGCAGGCGGTACGCGAAGCAGCCCCCCGATCGCCTCCCCGAGCTGTTGCGGGTCGTACGAGGGGCGCGCGGCCTCGAGCGACACGCGGCGCAGCGCGACCGGCAGCGGCACCGAGCGGTACAGGTGCGGCCGCTCGGCTGAGAACAGCTCGACCAAATGCGCGGCGGCGTCGCGGTAGCGGCGGTACTCGAGCATTCGCGCCAGCAGCTCGTCGGCGGCCTCCTGCGGCCCGAGCTCGACTTCCTCGTCTGCGCGCGGCAGGAGCAGGCGCGACTTCAGCTCCAGCAGCGCCGCGATCAGGACCAGGAACTCGGTCGTTGCCTCGAGGTCGAGCTCCCCGCTCCGCTCCAAGTGCTCGACGTAGGCGATCACCACCTCGCCGAGGTCGACGTCCATGAGGTCGATCTCCTCCCGCAGGACCAGCGTCAGCAGCAGGTCGAACGGGCCCGAGAACGTCTCGATGTCGAGCTGGAGCTCCGCGGATCGCACCTGCAACAGCCTAGGCGGGCGGGCCGACGCCCATCGCGTCGCGCACGTCTGCAAGCGTGTCGGACGCGATCGCGCGCGCCTTGTCGGCGCCGGCCGCGAGCGTACGCTCCAGCGCCCCCTTGTCGGGGCGCAGCTCGGCATAGCGCTCGCGCACGGGGGCCAGGTACTCGGCGACTGCGTCGGCCACCGCCGACTTGAAGTCGCCGTACCCGGAGCCGTCGAACTCGCGCTCCACGCCGTCGGGCGATACGCCGCGAACCACGGACAGGATCTCGATCAGGTTCGCGATCCCCTCCTTGTCGGGCCCGCGGCGGACCTCGGTGCCGGAGTCGGTGACCGCGCTGCGGATCTTCTTGCGCACCGCGTCGGGCTCGTCGAGCACGAGCACCGTGCCCTGCTCCGAACCTCCGGTGGTCGCCATCTTCGAGTCCGGCCGCTGCAGGTCCATGATCCGCGCCCCCACGTCGGGGATCCGATGCTCGGGCTCGACCAGGACCTCGCCGAAGCGCTCATTGAAGCGGCGGGCGATTTCGCGCATCAGCTCGACGTGCTGGCGCTGGTCGTCGCCGACCGGCACCTCCTCGGCACGATAGGCGAGCACGTCCGCCGCCTGCAGCACGGGGTAGAAGAACAGCCCCGCGGACACGAACGCGCCCGTTTGCCGCTCGAGCAGCGCTCGCTTCTCCTTCCACTGGTGCATGCGGTTGAGGTCACCCCACGCGGTCACCGCGGCTAGCAGCCAGCACAGCTCCGTGTGCTCGGCGACGTCGGCCTGGCGGAAGAGGATGCAGCGCTCGGGATCGAGGCCCGCGGCGAGCAGGATCGCGGTCGTGTCGTGGACGCGCTCGCGCAGCTCGGCGGGGTCGTAGTCGACCGTGATCGCGTGCAGATCGACGATGCAGTAGATCGCCTCGCCGCGATCCTGGCCCTCGACGTACTGGCGGATCGCCCCGATGTAGTTGCCGAGGTGCTTTCGCCCCGTCGGCTGGATGCCGCTGAAGATACGCACTGGCACGGCTACGAAGTCTCGCCCACCGGCGCCGGTTCGCGTCCCGCCGTCGCCTCCTCTTCCGCCGGCGGGCAGTGACCGCAGTCGGCCGCGGTCGCCGCGAGCGGCGCCTCGCGCGCCTCGCGGCGCTCCGGGTTGCGCAGCCCGATGCCCGCTATCACCCCGCCGACGACCATCAAGACGCCCGCCAACGCCATCCCGAGCTGGAAGCTGTCCTCGGACGCGTCCGTCGCGGCCACGTCCACTCGCTCGGCCTCGTTGGGATCGAGCCGGTTGGTGTTGGTGGCGCCGAACGGCTTCCGCTTCGCCCTCTCGACCGACACCTGCGCCGCGGGGCTCAGCCGCTCGCCCGCGAGCCGCTCGTCGATCCTGGAGTCGAAGCTTCCGGCGATCACGGCGCCCAGCACCGCAATCGCGAGCAGGCCGGCGACCCGCGCGACGCCGTTGTTGATTCCGGACGCGATCCCCACGTGCCTTTCTGCGACCGAGTCGAGCGCGGTCGCGGTCAGCGGCGCGACGGTCGCCGACAGGCCGAGCCCGAACACCACCAGCCCCGGGAGGACGTCCGTGAGATAGCTCGCGTCCGCATCCACCCGCATCAGCAGCAGCAGGCCCACTCCGCCGACGATCGGGCCGATGGACATCGGCACTCGCGGCCCGGTGTCGGTCGCGATCCGCCCGAAGCGCGGGGACAGCACAAACAACATCACCGATATCGGGGTCGTGGCGAGGCCAGCCTCGAGCGGGGAGTAGCCGACGCTCTCCTGGAGGAACAGGGTGATGAAGAAGAACGCCCCGTAGAGCCCGGCGTAGACGAGCAGCGTCTCGATGTTGGTGACGAGGAAGTTCCGGATCCGGAACAGCGCCAGGTCGAGCATCGGGTGGCGGGAGCGGGCCTCCCAGA
>DATHVJ010000100.1:0-1820 GCA_035461345.1 Solirubrobacterales bacterium
CGCTGCGTAACCACTCCGCCAAGGCGCCGCGGGTCAAAGCGTAGCCGTCGGGATAGTGTGGGCTCGTGCCCGGAATCGAGCTCAAGCGGGCCGGCGCGATCGCCTATCGGGAGGCGGCGCCGAGCGATCCGCGCGGCGACCCGGTCCTGCTCGTCCACGGCTATCCCCAGAGCTCGTACATGTGGCGGCACCTGATGCCGGCCCTCGCCACTGCAGGCCGGCGGGCCGTCGCCCCCGACCTGCCCGGCTACGGCGACTCTCCCCCGAACCGCCCGGCGACCTGGGAGCGTCACGTCAAGGCGCTGGAGCGGTTCCGGCGCGACGTCGGGCTCGACCGGGTCATGCTCGTCAACCACGACTGGGGCGGGCTGATCAGCATGCGGTGGGCGCTCGACCACTCGGTGCCGCTCGGCGGCCTGGTGATCAGCAACACGGGCTTCTTCCCGGACGGGGAGTGGCACGGGCTCGGGCGCGCGCTGCGCACCGAGGGACAGGGAGAGGCGCTGATCGACAGCGTGTCGCGCGACGGGCTCGGGGACATGCTCGGCCAGCTCGGATCCGGCTTCGACAGCGACGCCGTCGACGAGTACTGGAAGGCCTATGCCACCGAGGAGCACCGGCGCGGGCTGCTCGAGCTCTTCCGCTCCGGCGACCTCGAGAAGCTCGTCCCCTACGCGGGCAAGCTCGGGGAGCTGGGCGTCCCGACGCTCGTGCTGTGGGGGGAGAACGACGACTATGCGCCGGTGGACAGCGCACACCGGTTCGACCGCGAGATCCCGCACGCGCGGCTGGTCATCGTCGAGGGCGCGGGCCACTTCGTCTGGGAGGACGAACCGGAGCGCTGCTCGCGAGAGGTGATCGCCTTCCTGGAGAGCGGCGGATAAGCTGGTCGCGTGCCCGGCTTGGAGTCGAAGCGGGGAGGCGGGCTGTCCTACAGGGAGGCGTCGCCCGAGGGCGACTCCGGCGGCAACCCGGTGCTGCTCGTGCACGGCTTTCCCGAGAGCTCCTATATGTGGCGCCACCTGATGCCGGCGATCGCCGTCGCCGGCCGGCGCGCGATCGCGCCAGACCTGCCCGGCTACGGCGACTCGGCGCCCGATTCCCCGGGCACCTGGGAGCGCCACGTGGAGGCGCTGGAGCGGTTCCGGGACGCGGTCGGGATCGAGCGGGCCGCGCTCGTGGTCCACGACTGGGGCGGGCTGATCGGGCTGCGGTGGGCGTGCGACAACCCCGGCGTCACGACCGCCATCGTCGTCTCGGGCACGGGGTTCTTCCCCGACGGCAAGTGGCACGGGATGGCCAACATGCTGCGCACCGAGGGGGAGGGCGAGCAGCTCGTCGGCGACCTCGATCCGGTCGGGATGAAGCGTATGCTGCGCGCGGTCGGGCGCGGGTTCGGCGACCAGGCGATCGAGGAGTACTTCAAGGCGTTCACGACCGCGGAGCGGCGGCAGGGAATCCTCGACCTCTACCGCTCAGGGGACTTCGAGAAGCTCGAGCCCTATCGGGGCAAGCTCGCGGAGCTCGGGATCCCGATTCTCGCGCTGTGGGGCGAGAACGACGTGTTCGCGCCCCCGGCCGGCGCCTACCGCTTCCGCAACGAGATTCCCGGGACCGAGGTCGTGGTGATCGAGGATGCGGGGCACTTCACGTTCGAGGACGCACCCGAGCGATGCGCTCAGGAAGTGGTCGACTTCCTGGGCCGCGCGGCGTAGCTAGTCGGTCCAGCCGACCTCGTCGTTGGTCTCGAGCTTGCGCCAAAACGTCACGTCGGGCTCGGTCGTCACCCCGATGTCGTCCATCACCGCCTGGATCTCCGA
>DATHVJ010000101.1:0-7675 GCA_035461345.1 Solirubrobacterales bacterium
TCGCGCAGAACGCGACGAAGACGAGGGTCGCATCGAGCACCCTCCCGGGATCGTCGAACTGCTGCGAGAAGAGCAGCCCCGCGTACACGAGCAGGTTCTTGATCCACTCCGGCGGCCGCATCGCGACCACCAGCGCGCGGCCGGTCCCGAACACGCGCGGAAGCTTAAGTGACCGTCCGACAACCCCCGCGCACGGCTGGCGGCACAGGAGTCCACGCGGGTTTCCGGACAGCCACTAAGGATCGACCAGCACGCCGGGATTGAGCACGCCCCGGGGGTCGAGCTCGCGCTTGGCGGTCGCCAGGGCAGCCGCGAACGGGTCGGGGCGCTGGCGGTCGTACCAGGGCCGGTGATCGCGGCCCACCGCGTGGTGGTGGGTGATCGTGCCGCCGGCGGCGAGGATCGCCTCCGACGCCGCCGCCTTGATCTCGTCCCATTGCTCGACCTCCGACCCGCGCCGAGCCGGGGCGATGACGGTGTAGTACGGCGCCGGCCCGTCGGGGTAGACGTGCGTGAAGCGGCAGCTGACGCGCGCCGGCTCGCCGACCGCGGAACGGGTGGTCTCGATCACCCGGTGGTGGAAGTCCTCGAACCGATCCCAGGTGATCGCGGTCTCGAAGGTGTCCGAGAGCACCCCAAGCGCGACGAAGTTGTCGCGCAGGTAGGGCGCGGCGAGAAACGCCTGCCGCCATGCCCCGACGGCGTCATCGGAGCTCCCCCCGCTCGCTCCCGACCGCCGACCGCTCACCTCGCCCGGCACGCCGCCGTGGTCGCGCGCGGCCTCGACCGCGATCCGCATCGGATCGTCCACGGGATGATGCGCGGACTCGAACCCGAGCACCAGAAGCGCCTTCCCCGGGGGGCCGGCGTGGGTGAGCTCCGCGTCGGCCGCGTCGAGCAGGCGGCAGTTGGAGGGGCTGAGCCCGCTCTGGGAGATCTCCCGCACCGCGCACGCCGCGGCGCCGAAGTCCGCGAACGCGACACCGACCGAGGCCTTGAAGCGCGGACGCTCCTGGACGCGGACCCACGCCTCGGTGATCACGCCGAGGATCCCCTCGGAGCCGATCAACAGCCGGTCGGGACTGGGACCGGCGCCGGAGCCGGGCAGCCGCCGACTCTCCCACGTCCCCGATGGGGTGATCGCCCGCACCGATTCGACGAGGTCGTCGATGTGCGTGTAGAGGGTGGCGAAGTGGCCCCCGGAGCGGGTCGCGATCCAGCCGCCCAAGGTGGAGAACTCGAACGACTGCGGAAAGTGGCGCAGCGTGACCCCGTGCGGGCGGAGCTGATCCTCGAGCTCCGGCCCGAGCGCCCCGGCCTGGATCCGCGCCGCTCGCGACTCGCCGTCGACCTCGAGCACGCGGTCGAGTCGACGCAGGTCGACGCTGACGGCCCCCGCGTAGCCGTCCGGGGTCCGGGCCTCCACCCCGCCGACGACGCTCGTCCCGCCGCCGAACGGGATCGCGGCCGCCCCGGCGTCGGCGCACCAGTCGAGGATCGCGGCGAGCTCGCCCTCGTCGCCCGGGCGCGCGACCAGGTCGGGCGGATTCTCGATCCGGCCCCTGAACGCGCGCACGACATCGCGGTAGGCCTTGCCGTACGCGTGTGAGACGCGGTCATACCGGTCGTCGCCGACGATCCCCGCGATGGAGCTCGGCGGGGCGATCCGCGGCGGCGGCAGCTCGATCGCCTCGAGGGGAACCGGCTCCTCGACCTCCTCGCACCCGAACCCGAGCCGCTCTCGGATACCCGGCGCCGCCGCCTCGAGCTCCGCGCGCGAGGCCCGTCGATCCTCGTATCCCCAGCCCCAGTGGCTGAGCCGGCGACCGGCGCGGCCCGTGGTCGCTACCAGTGGATCCCCCGCATCAGGTACGCGAACGCGACCTGCTCCCGGGAGGCCTCCTCGTTGGTGCTCGCGGCGCCGGGCGCGGGCTCCTTCTTCTCCCCCTGCGCAGCGCGTGAGTCGGGGAAGAGCTGATACGCGGTGTTGAGCACGTAGTCCATCGACCGCGGGTTGATCGCGTACAGAATCTGTCCCAGGCTCCCGAGCGGCGTGGCGATCCGCTTCGGCTTGTGGATGATCGCGTCGCCGATCATGTCCGCGGCCTTCTCCGGCGTGATCGTTGGGAAGCGGTTGTAGAGCTTCGTCGGGGCGATCATCGGCGTGCGGACGAGCGGCATGTGGATCGTCGTGATCGTCACCCCGTCGTCGATCATCTCCGACGCGATCGCGCGCGAGAACGCGTCGAGCGCCGCCTTCGACGCGACGTAGGCCGAGAACCGCGGCGTATTGGTCTGGACGCCGATCGAGCTGATGTTGACGATGTGGCCCTGCTTGCGCTCCCGCATCCCCGGCACCAGCTTCAGGATCAGGTTCACGGGGCCGAAGTAGTTGAGCTGCATCGTGCGCTCGTAGTCGTGGAAGCGGTCATACGACAGCGCCAGCGAGCGGCGGATCGACTTGCCGGCGTTGTTGACGAGGACGTCGACGTGGCCGTGCTCCGCCAGGACGTCGTCCGCCATCCGGTCGATGTCGTCGATGTCGCTGAGGTCGCAGGGATGCACGTACGCGATCCCCCCCTGCTCCTCGATCTCCGCGCGCACCTCGTCGAGCTTCTCCCGGGTTCGGGAGACGAGCAGCACCACCCCGCCGGCGGCGCCTATCTTCATCGCAGCCGCGCGCCCGATCCCCGACGACGCCCCCGTGATCAGCACCGTTCGGCCGCGCACCGCCGCGTCCAGGCTCGCGCCGCCGCGGAGCCGGCGGGCGAGCCGCAGCGCCTCGTCCGGCACCTGGTGCCCCAGCACCTCCGTGGCGCCGCCGATCACGCCCGCTCGGCCGCGCACCGCGCCCGCCAGCGACCGGTCGCGGAACAGGTCGGGGTCGAGGTGGCGCTCCCAGTAGTCCCACAGCTTGTCCGCGTACCCCTCGAGCGGCGGCACCTCGATCCCGCTGCCGGCGAGGACCTTCTGCGTCTCGGTCGAGTCGAAGCTGGTCGGGTAGTCGACGTACGTCAGCACCGAGCGCGGGATCCCGAGGTCGGAGAACAGCCGATCGGTCACCAGGTCGAGTCCCGGCACCGTCGCGACCGCTCCCCGAAGCAGCGGCTCGGCGGCGCCGAGCACGGCGGGCGGAACCCGGACCGCCGACTGTGGCGCGTTCGCGGCCCGGGCGAAGATGTCGATCACCTCGCCGGCCGTCCGCGGGTTCGGGTCGGTGAGGTGGAACGCACGGCCGTCGAGCCCGTCGAGGTGGGCGATGTGGTCCATCGCCCTGGCGACGAAGTCGACCGGCACGAGGTTGATCTCGCGGCCCTCGATCCCGATCATCGGCATCCACTGGGGCAGGGTGTTGCGCAGCCGCCGGATCAGCTTGAAGAAGTAGTACGGGCCGTCGACCTTGTCCATCTCCCCGGTCTCGGAGTCGCCGACCACGATCCCCGGCCGGTACACCCGCCACGGCCGCTCCGACTCCTCGCGCACGACCCGCTCCGAGTCGTGCTTGGTGCGGAAGTAGGGATGCGTGTCGAGGTCCTCGGCTTCGTCGAACATGTCCTCGCGCCACACGCCCTTGTAGAGGCCGGCGGCGGCGATCGAGCTGACCATGTGGAACCGGCCCGCCTCCAGCGCCCCCGCCAGCTCGACGGCGTTGCGCGTCCCCTCCACGTTTGCGACCCGCTGGCTGTCGGCGTCGGCGGTCATGTCGTAGATCGCGGCGAGGTGGAAGAAGTGGTCGACCTTGCCGTGCAGCTCCGCGATCCGCTCCTCGCACCCGAGCCGCGGCTGCGAGAGGTCGCCGACGACCGGGACGATCCGGTCCTCGCCGACGCCCCAGCGGCTGCGCAGCTCCTCGAGCCGCCCCTTGGACCCCTCGCGGACGAGCACGTAGATCGTGCCCTCGCGCTTGAGCAGGCACTCGACGAGGCGGCGGCCGATGAATCCGGTCGCTCCGGTGACGAAGTACGTCATACCCGCGAAATGCTCCGCTTCGCGTCCGCTTTCGCGGGGTCCCTGGTGGCTCCTACGATCATCCACACTGCTCCACGCGTGACCCTACACTCTCCCCGATGGCCCTTCACGCCGACCCGTTCGGCCACGAGCCGGTCCGCGAGACCCGCAAGGTCCGGGTCGGCGACATTGGGGGGGAGCGGCGGTTGGTGCGTGACGGGATCCAGCTGCTGGGGCACGGCGCGCTCGTCTGCCCGGGCTGCAACCTGCCGGTCGTGCTCGAGCGGCAGGTCCCGGCGACCAGCGGGCTGCGCTGCGGCTACTGCTCGCTCGAGGGCGAGGCGCGCGAGTTCGTTGCCCCCGACGTCTACGACACCGTCGCGAACGAGGTCTATGTCGTGGCGCGCGTGGTCTGAGACACGCCTTGTCCGGGAGCGGTGATCCCTCCTAGACTGGACCGAGGGACATGACGACTACCGAGACCGTCCAGATCCAGATGCCGCAGATGGGCGAGTCGGTGACCGAGGGAACCGTTCTCGAGTGGCACAAGGGCGAGGGCGAGTTCGTCGAGGAAGGCGAGACCGTGGTCGAGGTCTCCACCGACAAGGTGGACGCCGAGATCCCCGCCCCCGCAAGCGGCACGATCGCGAAGATCCTCAAGCAGCAGGACGAGACGGTCGAGGTGGGCGCGGCACTGGCCGAGCTCGACCCGTCCGGCGCTCCATCGGGCAACGGCGCGGCTGCGGATGGAGACCACCCGGCCGCTGCGGACGCGGGAGCGAGCGCGGCAGATTCCACGGCTGACACGTCCGAGGACGTGTCGGGCTCCGAGCGAGCGGGAGCGGAGCAAGCGGCCGGAACTGTCTCAGTCGTGATGCCCGAGATGGGGGAGTCGGTGACCCAGGGGACGATCCTCGAGTGGCACAAGCGCGAGGGCGACTCCGTCGAGGAGGGCGAGACGGTCGTCGAGATCTCCACCGACAAGGTCGACGCCGAGGTGCCCGCGCCGGCGAGCGGGACCGTCACCAAGCTGCTGAAGGGCGAGGACGAGACGGTCCAGGTCGGCGAGCTGCTGGCCGAGATCGCCGCCTCGGGCGCGCCGGCCACCGCCGGGGCGCCAGCCGAGGCGCCTGCCGCTGCCGCACCCTCGCCCGCCACCCAGCCGGCGCCGGCCGCCGACGGAGGCCGCTCCTCGCCCGTCGCCCGCCGCGTGGCGGCGGATCGCGGGATCGATCTCGGCCGCGTGCGCGGCACCGGGATCGGGGGGCGGATCACGAAGGCCGATGTGCTCGCGGCGGCGGCCGGCGACGGCGCGGCCGCTCCCGCGGCACGGGAGGCGGAGGCGACGCCGCTCCGGGGGCCGGCGGCGATGCTCGTCAAGGCGATGGAGGAGAGCCGCTCGATCCCGACCGCCACCTCGTTCCGCACGCTCGCGGTCGACACCCTCGACGCGAAGCGCAAGGCCCTCAACGGGGAGCTCAAGGAGCGTGGGATGAAGGTGTCGTTCACCCATCTCGTCGCGTGGGCGATGGTCCAGGCGGCAACCGAGTGGCAGGTGATGACGCGGACGTACGAGGAGCGGGACGGCAAGCCGCACTCGGTGCAGCCCGAGCACGTCAACCTCGGGATCGCCGTCGACGTCGAGCGCAAGGACGGGTCCCGCGGGCTGATGGTTCCCTGCATCAAGGCCGCCGAGACGCTCGACTTCGCCGGCTTTCACGGCTACTACGAGGACCTGATCACGAAGACGCGGGAGAACAAGCTCACCGCGGACGATTTCCAGGGGACGAACATCACCCTCACGAACCCCGGCGGGCTCGGCACCGTCGCCTCGGTCCCGCGGCTGACCACCGGGGGGACGATCATCGCCACGGGGTCGATCGCCTATCCCGTCGAGTGGCAGCACGCGCCTGCCGACAAGGTCAAGGCGCTGGGCGTGTCCAAGGTGATGATGATGACTTCGACCTACGACCACCGGGTGATCCAGGGCGCGGAGTCGGGCTCCTACCTGCGCCGGATCGACGAGCTGCTGCGCGGCGAGGACGGCCTCTACGAGTCGGTGGCCGAGTCGCTCGGGATCGCCCCGAACGTGGTCACCTCTGCCCACGCGGCGTCGGCCTCGGCGCCCCCGATCGCCCCCGCCGCGCCCGAGGCGCCACGGGTCGGCGAGGAGCGCCCGAGCATGGAGCTGCTTCAGGCCGTGCAGGCGGCCACCTCGCTTCTGAGGGCGTTCCGCACCCACGGGCACCTCGCGGCGCATCTCGACCCGCTCGGGCGCGAGCCGAAGGGCGACCCGGCGCTGCAGCCGGAGAGCCTCAACCTTACGCCCGACCTGATGGCCCAGGTGCCCGCGTCGATCCTCCGCGTCGAGTGCCCCGGCGAGACGCTGCTCGACGTGCTGCCGCGGATGCGCGAGGACTACTGCGGCACGATCGCGTACCAGATCGAGCATCTGTCGTCGCACCAGCAGCGCGTGTGGCTGCGGGAGCGGATCGAGACCAACTGGCACCGCAAGCCGCTCGAGCCGGACGAGAAGCGGGCGCTGCTCGACCGGCTGGTCCAGGTGTTCCAGTTCGAGCGCTTCATCCAGAAGGCCTATCTGGGGCAGAAGATGTTCTCGATCGAGGGCCTCGACGCCGTCGTCCCGATGATCGACGAGCTCGCGATGCTGGCGGAGCGCAACGGCGCCAACCAGGTGGTGCTCGGGATGGCGCACCGCGGCCGCCTCAGCGTCCTCGCCCACAACCTCGGCCGCTCGGTGGAGTCGATCTTCGCCGAGTTCGAGGGCGCGAAGGCGATCGAAGCGGTGAAGGCGGTGGCGGCGCTCCCCCACCACGGCACGGGCGACGTCAAGTACCACCATGGGGCCGAGGGCACGCTGACGACGCGCGACGGCGAGCAGATCCGGATGCGGCTGTACCCGAACCCCAGCCACCTCGAGTTCGTCGACCCGGTCGCCACGGGCGCCGCGCGCGAGGCCCAGACCGACCACTCCGGCCCCCGCCTGCAGCACGACCCCAGCGTCGCGGTGCCGTTGCTGCTGCACGGCGACGCCTCGTTCCCCGCCCAGGGGGTCGTCGCCGAGACGCTCAACCTGCTTGCCCTGGACGGCTACGCGACGGGCGGGACCGTCCACATCATCACCAACAACCAGGTCGGCTTCACCACCGACCCCGAGGAGGCGCGGTCGACGCCTTACGCCGCCGACATGGCGAAGGGCTACAACGTCCCAATCATCCACGTCAACGCCGATGACGTCGAGGCCTGCATCGCGGCCGTGCGGCTGGCGATGGCGTACCGAAACGAGTGGCACCGCGACGTCGTCATCGACCTGATCGGGTACCGGCGCTACGGACACAACGAGACCGACGAGCCCGCGTACACGCAGCCGAAGATGGCGGAGCTGATCAAGCAGCACCCGCCCGTGAGCGAGATCTACGCCGAGAAGCTGATCGGCGAGGAGGTGGTCGATCGCGACCAGATCGACGCCGACGCCAAGCGCCGCCGCGACCAGCTCGCCGAGGCGCTGAAGGAGCTGCGGGAGAAGATCGACGCAGGGGAGTACGAGGAGCCGAGCACCGGGACGATGACGAGCGAGCTGGACCGGCGCAAGAGCCCCGAGGTCGACACGGCCGTCTCCAGGGACCGGCTCGAGACGCTGAACGAGGAGCTGCTCGAGGTCCCGGAGAGCTTCACCATCCACCGCAAGCTGCGCAAGCCGCTGGAC
>DATHVJ010000102.1:0-13680 GCA_035461345.1 Solirubrobacterales bacterium
GTCGGGATCTACGTGGCCCTGATGGACGACCGCTATCCGTCCACCGATGAGCACCAGTCGGTACGGCTCGAGTATCCGTACCCGAACGCCGAGACCGATCTGGGTCGCGGGATGCCGCTCGTCAAGTGGCTGCTCGCGATCCCGCACTACATCGTGCTGTTCTTCCTCTACATCGGCGGGTTCTTCGCGGTCGTGTTCGCGTGGTTCGCGATCCTGTTCACGGGCCGCTACCCCCGCGGGCTGTTCGACTACGTCGAGGGCGTGATCAGATGGAACAACCGCGTCACCGCGTACGCGTACCTGCTCGTCACTGACGAGTACCCGCCGTTCCAGCTCCGGCAGTGAGCTAGCGTCGAGGCGTCGCCCGCGCGGGGTCGTGTTCGGCCTCGAGCCGCCCGGCGAGATCGAGGGTGTCACGGTCGAGCGAGCCGTCGACCAGGTCGTGCCCGGCTGCTCGCAGCCGACCCAGGATCGCGTCCTCGACCGCCGCCGGCTCGGCAGCCCCCAGCTCGTCCTCGATGCTTCCGGCGGTCGCCGGGTCCCAGTCGAGTCGGAGCGCCTCGTAGACCGGGACCAGGGCGCGCCGCACCAGCGCGCTGTCGCGGGCCACGATCACGACCCCGAGGTGGGCGGCGCGGGCGACGATGCGCTGCCCGATCCCGACCAGCTTCGTCCGTCCGCGGGCGTTGACGCTGTACTCGCCGGGGCAGTACTCGCCCGGGACCTTTCCCACCCGCGCGTCGACCCCGAGGTCGCGCAGGGCGTCGGCGACCAGGCCGGCCATCTCCTCGAAGCGTGAGTGCGTGCGGGCGGCGGGGTTGGGGTCGGGCACCGCCCGGGACATGGCGAGCGTCCCCTCGTGGTAGACCGCCGCCCGCCCTCCCGCTACGCGGACGATCACGCCGAAGCCTGCCACCCGGGCGGCGTCGACGGCGGCCCCGAACCCGTCCGCGGCGGCGTCCTGGCGCCCGAACGCGACGACGCGTCCGGTGCCGTGCAGCCGCACCGTCGGCGGCAGCTCGCCCGCGGCGACCCGGAGCAGGATCGCCTTCGAGACCGCGGCCCCGAAGGCCGGTTGGTCGGCGAACGAGGCCGTGACCACAGGCACGGATTGTGAATGTTTTCTTTCGACTGTGACCGGACTCACACATATTCCTCCGGTGCCCTGGAACCCTGCCGCGGATCGCGAGGCCGCCTTAGGGGGGCAGACCAGGGCCTCGCCCAACCCGAACCGGAGGTGGTTCTTCCTTGTTCGCACGACGCAACCTGATCATCGTTGCAGTGGGAATGTTCTCGCTCGGCGCAAGCGCACCCGCGATCGCGGCCACGACCGAGGACCTGCGCGCCGAGCGGGAGCGGATCCAGCAGCTGGGGGAGCTCGGCCCCGATGGCGACGGCGACCGCGACGGCGGCGAGCGCAAGCGTCCCGAGCGGGCATCGGCGAAGCAGGGCGACGCGATCGCGGGCGTCGCGCGGGCGACACTGGAGTCGATCGCATTGTGCGAGTCGGGCGGCGACCCGACCGCGGTGTCGGCCGACGGCAGCTACCGCGGCAAGTACCAGTTCGACACCGGCACGTGGGCGTCCGTCGGCGGCAAGGGCGACCCCGCCGCGGCACCGGAGGCGGAGCAGGATTACCGGGCGGCGCTGCTGTACTCGCGCGCCGGCTCGAGCCCGTGGCCGGTATGCGGCTAGCCGCCGCTGTCGCCGAGTAGCGCGCGGGAGAACGCCTGCCGCTCTTCGTCGAAGAGGAATCCCCACACGCGGTCGCGCTCGAGCACGACGCGATGCTTGGTCTCCAGCACGGCATCGCGCGGGAGGCCGGCGATCCGCCGGCCCAGCTCGAGCGCCCGCGGCACGACGTCCCCGTCGACGACATCGCCGGCGATCCCGAGCGCCACGGCCTCGTGGGCGTCGATCACCCGCCCCGTCAGGCAGAGCTCCCGGGCGACGCCAGCGGGGAGCGCGGAGCGCGCCGCCGCGTAGCTGGGAGGGATCCCGCGCGGCAGCTCGGGATAGCCGAACCGCGCGGCGCCCGCCGCGATGCGAAGGTCGCACAGCAGCGCGAGTGCGAACCCGCCCGCGACCGCCGGCCCGTTGACGGCGGCGATCACCGGGCGACGGCAGCGCGCGACGGCGTCGAATGCCCGCGTGCTCGTCTCGACGAGGCGCCGCCTGTGGTCGAGATCCCCGCCGAACTGGCTCACGTCCATCCCGGAGCAGAACGCGGTTCCGGCTCCGGTCAGTACGACGCATCCGACGCCCCCGTCCTCCGACAGCCGCTCGAACGCTTCGGCGAGCTCGACCCGGAGCTCGATTGAGAGCGCGTTGCGCTTCTCGGGCCGCCGCAGCGTGACGAGCTCCACGTCGCCGTGGCGCTCGGTCGACAGCGGGTCCGGCACGGTGCAGGTCGCCTACGCGGCGCTGCGCCAGCGTCGGCGCCCCGCGGCGCCGTTCGCAGGCGGCGTCGCGTCGCCGCCGTCGCGCTCGAGCAGCCTCGGCATGAAGCGGCGGATCTGCTGCTCGAGGCAAACGCCGCATGAGCACTCGGGAACCGTGAGGCCGGTGCGCGAACAGATTGCCTGTGGAGGCTTGCCTGCGGGCACTCGCAGGACGCGAGCTTAGGCGCCGGACCGGCCGGAACGGTGGATATCTGCTCGGCCGGGCGCGTCCCCGGGCACACGCGGGTTGGGAATCGATCATCTGAGTGCGAAACTGCGCGCTGTGAGCGCGAGGCTCTACAAAGGTGGGGGCGGGCGGGGAATCTGATGCTTGGCCGAGCGCGAACTGAGATGCTGGCGTGAGCGAGGACGGGAGCAGTCCGCCGGGCGCGGGCACGCCTCAACGCAAGCCTCCGCGCGAGGCGGTGACCGAGGCGAAGGTCCGCGTGCCCACGCGCGGGAATCGCCGCCTCGAGGCGCTGCTCGAGGCGGTCAACGCCGACCCGCAGGTGGGGGCGTGGTGGTACATGGCCCAGGTCACCTCGGAGCGACTCGAGATGTCGGACCACTCGTGGGTCCACGTGCAGATCGTCCTCAACGTCGCCCTGCGCCTGCTGCGCCTGCTCGCGCGGGCGGACGTGGAGCCGGCGATGGTCGCCGACCACGGGATGGGGCAGCGCGACGCGGAGGTCGTGACCGCGGCCGGCGCCATGTTCCACGACGTCGGGCTGTCGATCCACCGTGCCGACCACGAGAACTACAGCCTGTTCCTGGCCGAGCGCAAGCTGCGCGAGCTGCTCGCCGACGTCTACGACGAGCCCGCCCTGACCATCGTCGTGTCGGAGTCCCTGCACGCGATCATCGGCCATCGGCGCCGGGGCGACCCCTACACCGTCGAAGGTGGCGTGGTCAGGGTGGCCGACGCCCTCGACATGGCTCAGGGGCGGTCGCGGATCCCGTTCGAGGCCGGCCGGATCGGGATCCACTCCCTGTCGGCGGCGGCCGTCGACGAGGTCGACATCTCCGCCGGGACCGATCGCGCGATCCGGCTCGACGTCAAGCTCAACAACTCGGCCGGAATCTTCCAGGTCGATGACCTGCTGGCGACGAAGATCCGCGGCACGCCGCTCGAGCAGCACGTCGAGGTCGTTGCCGAGGTCGAGGGCGAGACCGAGAAGCGGCTGCTGACCTCGTTCCGGCTGCCGGAGGCTTAAGGATCAAGCGCGCGATGTGCAAGCGCATCGCGCGGTTTGCGGTTTACGCACCAGCGCCTTCCGCGCCCCGGCCCTCGCCGGCTGCGAAGCGCGTCGCGCCGCGGATCCCGACCTCGATCGAGGCGCGGCCCAGCTCGGCCTCGAGCTCCAGCGCCCGGTCGAGCGGTAGCCCCAGGCCCTCCAGCGCGGCGCGACGGTCCGACAACATCGTCTCCTGCGGGAAGCCTGCGAGCCCCTCGGCGAGCTCCAGGGCCCGATCGAGGTGGCGGTTCGGCGGCACGACCTCGTTCAGGAGCCCCCACTCGTACGCCTCAGCGGCGCCGATTATCCGGCCGGTGAGGATGAGCTCGAGCGCCCGGCCCTGGCCGACGATCCGCGGCAGGCGCTGGGTGCCGCCGTCGATCAGCGGCACCCCCCAGCGGCGCTCCGGGTAGCCGAGCCGCGCCGTGTCGGTGGCGATCCGTAGGTCGCACCACAGCGCCAGCTCGAGTCCGCCGGCAAGGCACCAGCCGGAGATCGCGGCGATCGTCGGCTTCGAGGCCGCGAGCCGCGTGAACCCCATCGGCCCCTCGGGCCGCTCGGAGACGGCCTCGATTTGCTCGGGGAGCTCATCGGCGCCGACCTCGGCGATTGCCTTGAGGTCGGCGCCGGCACAGAAGGCCTCCGGGCCGGAGCCGGTGAGGACAAGGACGCGGGCGTCGTCGTCGCCCTCGAAGCGGCGAAAGCCCTCGAGCAGCCCGTCCGCGGTCTCGGCGTCGACGGCGTTGCGCCGCTCGGGCCTATCGATCGTCAAGACCGCCGCGGCGCCCGAGCGCTCGTATGCGACTGTTGGCATTGAGGTGGTCCTAGCGGCCGAAGCGCCGGAGGTCGCGCTGGAGTCGCTCCTTGCGACCCTCGAGCCGGATCTGGATCAACGACAGCACGATCACCAGAACGGCGAAGAAACCGATCACCCCGAACGCGAAGTACGTGATCACCTTGTCGTCGGTGCGCCCGTACAGCCCCTCGCCGTCGGCGGCGAGGGCCGCGGGGGCCGCGACCAGCAGCGCGACGGCTGCGAGCGCGATCAGGAGGAGTGCGCGTCGGCCGATCACGACCTCGGACTCTAGCTACCCTCCCCCGCCAATGTCGGAGCTGGAAGCACTCCTTCTCGGGATCGTGCAGGGGCTGACCGAGTTCCTGCCGATCTCGTCCTCGGGTCACCTGATCCTCGTTCCCTGGGCCCAGGACTACACGTTCCTGCGCGAGCACGAGTCGTTCAACAAGACGTTCGATGTCGCCCTCCACGTCGGCACGCTGGTCGCGGTCCTGTCCTACTTCTGGCGCGATCTGCTGGCGATGGCCGCGGGGCTGTGGCGCACGCTGCACACGCGCGCGATCGAGACCAGGGACGAGCGGCTCGCGTGGGTGATCGTCATCGGCACGATCCCCGCGGTGATCGTCGGAGGCCTCGGCGAGGACTGGATCGACGAGAACCTCGGCGAGCCGTGGATGATCGCGATCCTGCTGATCGTGTTCGGGCTGGTCCTGTGGCACGCCGATCGCCGCCCCCAGCAGCGCTCGATGGGCCGTATGCGGCTCCGGGACGGGCTCTACATCGGGATCGCTCAGGCCGCCGCCCTGGCACCGGGCGTTTCCCGCTCCGGCGTCACGATCTCCGCCGGACGCTACCTGCACCTCGACCGCGACACCGCCGCGCGGGTCTCGTTCCTGCTCCTGGCGCCGGTTACCGCCGGCGCCGCGGTGTTCAAGGGCTACGCGGCGCTGACCGAGGGGCTGCCGGACGGTGTCGTCGGCCCGATGATCGTCGGGATGGTCGCGGCCGCGGTGTCCGGCTACCTGGCGATCGCCGGGCTGCTGGCGCTCGTGCGCCGCCACTCCTACGATCCGTTCGTGGTCTACCGGCTGCTGGTCGGCGTGGGGGTGCTGCTGCTGATCGCCACCGGGGTCCTGCCGGCGACCTTCTGATCGGCGGCGGGCAGTGGCACGCACGCACACCGCGCACGGCTTCTGGCTCGAGGAGGCCGGCTCTCCGGCACCGCGACCGCCGCTCAGCGGGGATGCCGACGCGGACGTCGTCGTTGTCGGGGGCGGATTCACCGGGCTGTGGGCCGCGTGGTGGGTGCTCGAGAGCGACCCCGGCGCCCGCGTCGTCGTGCTCGAGGCGGCGGGGTGCGGCGAGGGGCCGAGCGGGCGCAACGGCGGCTTCGTCAACGCGATGTCCTTCAGCCTTCCCTCGATGGAGGAGCGCTTCGGGTCGACGGGAGCGCTCGCGGTCGCACGGGCCGCCCGCGACGCGGTCCACGGCATCGGCCAGTGGTGCGAGCGGCATGGCGTCGACGCGTGGTACCGCGAAGGCGGATACCTCCAGGTCTCGTCGACCCCGATCCACGACGACGACTGGGACGAGGTGATCGCGGCGTGGCGCCGGCAGGGCGAGCCGGACGCGTGCGTGCCGCTCGATCGCGACGCGGTGCGAGCGCGATGCGACTCGCCGCGCTTCCGTGGTGGCGCCTTCTACCCCGACGCCGCGACGGTGCAGCCGGCGCGACTCGCCCTCGGGCTTCGCGCGCGGCTGCTGGACCGCGGCGCAGCGATACACGAGCACTCCCGTGTGATCCGCCTCGCCGCATCGCCCGACGGCGTCCGGGCCGAGACCGGCGGTGGCCGCGTCAGGGCGCGCTCGGCGGTTCTCGCGGTAGGGGCCGCCGCGTCGGGAGTTCGCCCGCTGCGCCGCCGCTTGACCGTCACCTCCAGCCACATCGTGATCACGGAGCCGGTCCCCGAGGTGCTCGAGGACGTCGGGTGGACCGGGGGGGAGTCGATCACGAACTCGCGGGCGCTGATCCACTACTTCCGGACGACGCCCGACGGGCGGATCGCGTTCGGATGGGGCGGCGGAAGGGTCGTGCCGGGCGCCCGGATCCGCAGGCGGGCCGAGCTCGATCCCCAGGTAGTCGCCGAGGTCGAGCGCGCCCTGGTCAGGTTCTTCCCCGGCCTTGCCGGGCGGCGGATCGACCACGCGTGGGGTGGGCCGATCGACGTCTCGCCGATTCACCTGCCCGTCGTCGGGACGGTCCCGGGCGACCGGGTCCACTACGCGCTCGGGTACACGGGCAACGGGCTCGGGCCTTCGCACATGGTCGGGCGCATCCTCGCGTCGCTTGCGCTCGACCGGCGCGACGAGTGGACGCGCCTGCCGCTGGTCGAGCCGCGGCTCACCAGGGTCCCGCCGGAGCCGTTCCGCTACGTGGGCGGCGCGATCGTGCGCCGCGCGCTGCTGCGCAAGGAGCGACTCGAGGAGCAGGGCCGGCGCGCTGACCTCCTCACCCGCGCCGTGGCCGGCTTTCCGGAGCGGATCGGGATCCACATCGGCCGCTGAGGGGGTGCGCCGGGGCACCTCGCGGGGACGTCCGGGCCCGGCGGCGACGCTACCAGCGCGACGTCAGGACCTTCGTGCGGGTGTAGAACTCGACCGCGTCGCGACCGTTCGCGTGCAGGTCGCCCTCCATCGAGTCCTTCCAGCCGGCGAACGGGAACCACGCCACCGGCGCCGGGACGCCGACGTTTACCCCCACCATCCCCGCCTCGACCCCGTAGCGGTAGGCGCGAGCGGCGTCGCCCGAGGATGTGAAGATCGCGGACGCGTTGCCGTACCGCGACCCGTTCACGAACTCCAGCGCGGCGTCGATGTCGGGCGCGCGGACGAGGATGAGTAGCGGCCCGAACAGCTCTTCCCGAGCGAGCTCGGACTCCGGGTCCGACACCTCGACGATCGTCGGCCCCATCAGGGTCTCTGCGGGGCCCGGGTCGGCGCCGCGGCCGTCGAGCAGGATCTCGGTTGCCCCCGCGCGCTCGACGGCGTCGGCGATCCGCTGCCTCGCCTCGGGCGCGACGAGCGGGGAAACGTCGGTCTCGGGGTCGATGCCGGGGCCAAGCGTCATCTCCGCCGCCTCCGCCACCAGCGCGTCGCGGACGGCGTCCTGGCGCTCGGGGTCGCCCACCAGCACTGCGACCGACCCGGCCAGGCAGCGCTGGCCCGCATTCCCGAACGCCGATCCGAGCATCGCGGGCACGGCGGTGGCGAGATCCGCGTCGGGCATCACGACCATCGAGTTCTTCGCCCCGCCGAGGGCCTGGGCGCGCTTTCCGGTCGCCGCGGCGCGCTCGGCGACGTAGCGAGCGGTCGCCGCCTGGCCGACGAACGAGATCGCGTCGACCTCGGGATGGTCGAGCAATCCGTTGACGGCGTCGTGGGCGCCGTGGACGAGGTTCGCGACCCCGGGCGGGATCTCCTCGATCGCGTCGACGAGCTCGAAGATGCGCACGGACGGGCGCGGGTCGCGCTCCGACGGCTTGAGCACGAACGTGTTCCCGGTCGCGATCGCGAACGGCAGGAACCACAGCGGGATCATGCACGGGAAGTTGAACGGCGTGATCCCGGCGACGACGCCGACCGGCTGGCGCACGAGCTCGACGTCGACGCCCGAAGCGACGCCCTCGAGGTTCTCGCCCTTGAGCAGGTGGGGGATCGCCGTCGCCGCCTCGGTCGACTCGATTCCGCGCAGCACCTCGCCCCTGGCGTCGTCGATCGTCTTGCCCATGTCGGCGGTGACGAGCTGCCCGAGCTCCTCGCGGTGCTCCCACAGCGCCGCGCGCAGCGCCATCACCGCGCGGGCACGCTTCTGCGGGGGCACCGCGCGCCACGCGGGCTGCGCGTCGCGGGCCGCGCGCACCGCGGCGTCGACGTCGGAGGCATTCGACAGCGGAACCCGAGCCGCGATCTCCCCGGTCGCCGGGTCGATGTCGTCGAGCGTGTCCTGCGCGCCCGCTGCTACCCAGCCGCCGCCCACGTAGTTGTCGAGCGTGGCGACCGCCGTCGTCTCAACCGTGCTCATTCCGGATGCTCGCCTCCTGCGTACTCGCTGTAGGGATACCACCACTCCTTCGGCGCGATCTCGGTCTCGACGTGGACGTGCTTGGTCTCCTGGAACGCCTCCAGCCCCTCGCGCCCCAGCTCGCGGCCGAGGCCGGACTGCTTGAAGCCGCCGAACGGGCCGGCATCGTTGTCGGTCAGGGGGTCGTTGAACCACACCGTCCCGGCCTTGATCTCGCGCATGCAGCGGACCATCGTCTTCAGGTCGCCGGTGTAGATGTTGGCGCCGAGCCCGAACCGGGTCGAGTTCGCGAGCTCGATCGCCTCGTCGAGGCTGCGAACGCGGACGATCGGCGCGATCGGGCCGAAGGTCTCCTCCCGCAGCAGGTCGGTCTCCGACGGCGCGCCGGTGATCACGGCGGGGGAGAAGAAGTGCCCGCGCTCCCGTCCGCCGTTTCCGCCGCCGACCACGACCTCGGCGCCGGCGGCAACCGCCGCCTCGACCTGGTCGACGACCTTCTGGCGCTGCGGCGCCGACACCATCGGGCCGACGTCGGTGTCGGAGTCGGTGGGGTCGCCGACCACCAGCCCGCCGGTGTAGTCGACGATCGCCTGCAGGTAGTCGTCGTACACGTCCTCCATCACGTAGAAGCGCTCCGCCGATGTGCAGACCTGGCCCGCGTTCAGGAACGCGGCCCACGCGCCGCCCTTGGCCGCGACGTCGATGCGGTCGGCGACGTCGGAGCAGACGATGAACGGGTCCTTGCCGCCCATCTCGAGGTTGACTCGCGCGACGCGCTCGGCGCACGCGGCCGCGATCCGCTTGCCGGTCTCTACCGAGCCCGTGAAGGCGACGCCGTCTATCCCCTCGTCGGCGACGATCGCGGCCCCGACGTCGCCGGCGCCGGCGAGGATGTTGATCGAGCCCGCGGGGAGGTGGTCGAAGCAGTCGGCCAGCATCAGCGTCGACAGCGGCGTCAGCTCTGACGGCTTGCAGACCACGGTGTTGCCGGTGGCGAGCGCCGGGGCGAGCTTCCAGGCGAGCAGCAGCAGAGGGTAGTTCCACGGCACGATGCAGCCGAAGGCCCCAATCGGCTCCTTGACGACCATCGACAGCTGTGTCGACTCGATCGACGGGATCACGCGACCGGCGGAGTCGCGGCCGATCTCGGCGTAGTAGTCGAGCGCCGCCGCCGCCCATCCGACCTCGTCGACGTTCTCGACCACCGGCTTGCCGCCCTCGGCGGTCATCACGCCCGCGAGCTCGTCGGTGCGGGCGCGGAGTCGCGTCGCGGCCTCGTGCAGCGCCTCGCCGCGCTCGACGGCGGGCGTCTCCGCCCAGCCGCGCTTCGCCTCGCCCGCGGCCGCGATCGCGGCGTCGATTTGCTCGCCGCTCAGCAGCGCGACCGTCGCGACGGTCTCCTCGGTGTACGGGTTCTCGACCTCGAGCGGGTCGCCCTGCCCGGCGACCTGCTCGCCGCCGATCAGCAGCCTGGTCTCCATCTCGGCCACGCCTCGATGCTACCTACGGTGGGCTTAGACTGGCGCTGATGGCAGACGAGTGGCGAGTCGAGGTCGAGCTCGGCGACGAGCAGCATCACCTGACGCTGGGTGAGCGGCTGCGATCGCTGGATCTCGACGACGAGGCGCGCAGGCGCCTCGGCGACCGCGTGATCGTCACCCGCGACGGGGCCCACATGTTCCTCTACGCTGGGTCCGAACCCGCAGCACGCGAGGCGGAGCGGGTCGCGCGCGAGCTGGTCGCGTCGGAGGGGCTGGCCGGCCAGGTCCGCGTCACCCGGTGGGATGACGCGGCGGAGGCGTGGACGGACGCGTCGGGGGCGCCCGGTCCGGCCGCCGACCTCAGGGAGCACGAGCAGGCGTGGAGCGAGCCCGATTGGGAGGTCCGGATCGACGTCGGCGGGCTGCGCGAGACGCTGGACCTCGCCAGGCGGCTCGAGGACGAGGGCCTCGAGGTGCGTCGCCGGTGGCATCACCTGCTGGTCGGCGCCGACACCGAGGGCGAGGCGGGCGAGCTGGCCAAGCGGCTCGCGTCCGAGGTTCCCGAGGGGGCGAATGTTCGCGTCGAGCCCAGCGGCGTTCCGCACCCCGTGTTCGTGTTCATGGGCGCGCACACGCCGGGCATCGCGCGCGACCTTGGGCTGTAGCCCCGCTCCCCCCGGGCTGTAGCCCCGCTCCCCCCTTTCGCGTCAGCTCGCGGCGGGCGCGAACTCCGGCGACTCCGCCGCGCCGCTCGCGTCGGCACCCTGCTTCGCCGCCTCGGCCTGCAGGAGCTGCCGGTTCACGTGATCCCAGTCGAGGTTGCGGAAGAACGCCTCGACGTACTGCTTGCGCCCGTCCGGCGTCGCCCCGAAGTCACGCGCATACGCATGCTCGTAGACGTCGATCGCCAGCACCGGGCACATGTTGTAGACGGCCCACAGGTTCTGGCTGTCCATGATGTAGTTGAACAGCGAGCCGTCGTTGAGGTCGTAGCCGACCATCACCCATCCGCGCGCGGCGCTGGCCGCCTTCTTGACCGCGTCCTGCCACTTGTCGACCCCGTTGAACTCGCCGTCGATCAGCTCGGCGAAACGGCCCTGCGGGTCGCCGCCCTCGCCCCCGAGGTGGCCGAAGTACAGGTCGTGGTTCTTGTATCCGAGCAGCGCGAACGTGTAGTCGATCGACACGGCGCGGAGCTCGGAGTAGACCTGGTTGCCCTCGATCTCGGAGTAGTCGAACTCGTTCAGGATCCGGCGACACTCGTTCGCCTTCTTGGCGTACCCCTCGTACAGCTTGTAGTGGTCCTCCATCGTCTGCTTCGAGATCCCGTCAAGGTCGACCTCGAAGGCGGGGAACTGTCTTGGCTTCAGCTCATCCCAAGCCATCGTTCGTCACCTCCTGTGTCGAAAACGCCCCTGCGTTTCGGCGACTACCCCCGCCAAATGGCGCTAAACGTCGCGCAGACGGCGTGCCACCGCGCGAAGGTCCTCGGTGAACTCGTCCCTCGCCGCGCGGCGCTCGTCGTCGTCGTCGATGCGCAGAATCGACGATGGGTGGACGGTCCCGGTGGCGAGCGGCGCGAGCTCGGTCTCGACGAGCTCGCCGCGATCCCGCGTCACCCTGAAGCTCGCCCCGAGGACGGCCTTCGCCGCGGTCGCGCCGAGGCACACGAGCGCCTTCGGCCGCACCAGCTTCAGCTCGCTCTCGAGCCACGGCCGGCAGGCGCCGATCTCCTCCGCGTTCGGACGCTGGTGGATCCTGCGCTTCCCCTTCGGGATCCACTTGAAGTGCTTGACGACATTGGTGACGTAGGCGTCGGTGCGGTCTATCCCCGCGTCCTCGAGCGCCCGGTCGAGGATCCGCCCCGCCGGGCCCACGAACGGCCTGCCCTCGCGGTCCTCGCGGTCGCCCGGCTGCTCGCCGACCAACATCACCTCGGCCGACCGGCGCCCGGCCCCGAACACCGTCTGGGTGCCGGAGCGCCACAGCGCGCAGGCGCGGCACCCGGCCGCCGCCTCGCGCAGCTTCGGCAGCGTGGGACGGTCGGGGATCAATGCGGTCGCGTCGGTCGCAGTCACGACAGGCGCTCCTTGAGCCACCGCGCGTTGTCGACGGCGTGTCCCTCCCAGTCGTTGTTGAAGTACGCGAACACCTCCACCTTCGAGCGCCACGCGGCGATCCGCCGCTTCCAGCCCTCGAGCTCGCGCTCCGAGTAGCGCCCCCGGCGCCCGCGACGCCCGTAGTGGAAGCGGACGAACGTCCACCCAGCCGTCAGCTCGTGCGTCTGGAAGGGTCGCTCGGGATGGTCCCCGATCACGAGCGCCGCGCCGTGGCGGCGGAGGATCCCGTACACGTCGCGGGTGAACCAGCTCTCGTGTCTGAACTCGAGCGCGTGCCGGCCGGGCGGGAGCTTGCGGAGCCCCCGCTCGAGCCGCTCGTCGTCGCGGCGGAAGCTGTCCGGAAACTGCCACAGGGTCGGCCCGAGCTTGCGCGACCTGCGCAATGCCTCCAGCGGCTCGTAGAAACGGCGAGCGCCCGGCTCGATGTCGCCGAGCCGCTTGATGTGGGTGAGGTAGCGGCTCGCCTTGCACGAGAACAGGAACCCGCGCGGTGTCTGATTCGCCCATGCCTCGACCGCCGCCGGCGACGCGAGGCGGTAGAAGGTGCTGTTGACCTCGACGGTGTCGAACACCTCCGCGTAGCGCTCGAGCCACCGTCGCTGCGCGAGGCCCTCGGGATACAGCCGCCCGCGCCAGTCCTTGTACTGCCATCCCGAGCAACCGATCCGCACCGACTTCACGGCGCGAAACCTACCCCGTGCGGATCACCACAAACCGTTCCTCCTCGCCCGTCGCGGGTAAGCGCATGGACTCACGCCGAAAGGAGGATCCAGATGTCACCGGGGCGGTTCGCCCTCTCGGCGACCCGGGCCGAACCGTGTCACGGCTGCGGGACGACGCGTCGCGCGCGTTCGGGCGCCTCGAGCACCGCGGGGAAACCGAGCGCAAGCGGGCGCAAGTGGACCTGAAGCGCTTCGGTCGCCGCGCGAAGCAGGACGTCGGCAGCTAGGCGCGACCTTGGCCCGGGGCAAAGGCGAGAGTGGTCTCGACCTCTTGCTCGGGGCGCGCCGCCGCCATCCGCTCGGCGCGGCGCTGCTGCCAGATCGTGAACAGCATCGCCAGGACGGTGGCCGCGAACAGAATCGTTGCGATCACGTACGCCTCGACAGGGATTCCCCGCTGGGAGGCCCCGAAGATGTACAGCGGGAACGTGACGGCCTGTCCGGAGTTGAAGTTCGAGATCACGAAGTCGTCGACGGACAGCGCGAAGGCGAGCAGGGCTGCGCCGACCACCCCAGGCAGCATCAGCGGCAGGGTGACCAGCCGGAACGTCTCGAACGAGTTCGCGCCGAGGTCCCGCGCGGCCTCCTCGAGGTTGCGGTCGAAGCCGATGAGCCGCGAGCGCACGACGATCACGACGAAGCTGATCGAGAACATCACATGGGCGATCAACAGCGTCTTGAAGCCGAGGAAGCCGCTGCCGAAGGTGAGCAGGAACAGGGACAGGAGCGAGGCACCGATCACGATCTCGGGTGTTGCCAGCGGAATCACGATCAGGAAGTTCGCCGTCCGTCGGCCGAAGAACT
>DATHVJ010000103.1:0-15890 GCA_035461345.1 Solirubrobacterales bacterium
GTTCATCGCCGACGAGAAGGCGGAGTCCCCTTACGAGCGCGCCGCCGACATCCTCACCAAGGAGGCCCTGCGCGAGGCGCTCGAGAACCTCTCCTACCGCGAGCGCCGCGTGCTCGAGCTGCGCTACGGGCTCGGCGGCGAACATCCACGCACCCTCGACGAGGTGGGGCGGACGTTCAACGTCACCCGGGAGCGCATCCGCCAGATCGAGAACCAGTCGCTGAAGAAGCTCCAGTCGCTGGCTGAGGCCCAGAAGCTGCGCGAAGTCGCCTGAGCGGCGAGAGTCGGCACGGGGCGGCGTCATCGGTCACTCGCGTGCGGAGCACGCGTCGCTCCCTGCTTGCCCCGCTTGGCTCTCGCCGCTCAGCGCATAGCTTTACTTCGTATAGCTTTGGCTATACTCCACGCCGCGGCTCCAGAAGAGACCGATCGACGGTCGCGAGCCGGATGCGGATGACGGATTCCAATTGCCCTGTATGTCGTTGCGCGGAGATCATCTCCGGCAAGTGGACGCTCCTCGTGATTCGTGACCTCGCCGACGGAAGTCGGCGTTTCTGCGAGTTGGAGCGCTCGCTCGACGGCATCAGCCCGCGAACCCTGTCGCTCCGCCTGCGGGCACTCGAGGAGCACGGCGTCGTCGAGCGCCACACCTACCCCGAGGTGCCTCCGCGAGTTGAGTACGCGCTGACCGAGAAGGGCAGGGCGCTCGTGCCGCTGATCGAGGACATGCGCGCGTACGGGCGCGAGTGGCTGCTCGACGGCAGCCGCGAGAACGTCCCGGCCGCTGCGTAGCCCTAGCTCACCTTCGCAGCCACGACGTCCGATCCCCGGGTCTCGGGCAGGCCCCGCAGCAGCAGGATCACCGGGGTGGCGAGCAGCCCGCCGACGACGAGCTGGAGCGACGTGTCGACGGCGCCGGCGAGGGCGCCGACCACCAGCAACCCGAGCGACCCGCCCGCGATCTGGGTCGCGATCACCACCGAGGTGAGCGTGGCGCGGAGCTCGGTGGGGAACAGCTCCGACAGGTACGCGTAGCCGACCGCGAGGATGGCCGCGTTCGCGCACGCCGCCACCCAGAAGCCGGGCGCGAACAGCAGCCGGACCTCGGTGAAGATCAGGACGTTCGCGGCGGCGCCGAGGAGGAGCGCCGCGGCGAGCACCGGCCGGCGACCCAGTCGGTCGCTCCCTGGCCCGCCGAGCAAGAAGCCGGCGAGCGCGAACGGCCCCGCGGTCAGGATCGTCGCGGTGTAGAGCGCCTCCCAGCCGTACTCGTCCTGGGCGAGCGCGGCGGAGTAGAAGAAGGCGGCCGTCTGGATCGCGCCGGCTACCCCGAAGACGATCGAGATCCTCCGCAGCCGCGCCGCGAACGGCTCCGGGACGTGCGGGATCAGGGTGGGGTGGAGACGCTCAGCCGTGCGTGCGACGGAGAACGCAGTCGTCTCACCCAGGTTGCGGCGGAGGTAGGCGATCACGAGCAGCGGCGGCAGCGCGACGACGTAGAAGATCCTCCAGTCGAGCGGGGTCAGCGGCACCGCGAGCAGTGCCAGCGCCGTCAGGCCCGGCCCCAGGAAGCTGATCACGCCGACCAGGGACAGCGCGGCCCCGCGGCGCTCGGGGCGGACCTCCTCCGCGATCACCACGCCTCCCAGCGAGCTCTCCGTCGCGAGGAACGCGCGGGCGACGATCTGGATGCCGACGAACGCCGCAAGCGTCCACGCGAGCGCGGTGAGGCCGGTCGCCGCGGTGAACGCCGCGATCGACAGCAGCAGCATCGTGCGGCGGCCGATGTGGTCGGCTGCGCGCAGGATCGGGACACTGCCCAGCGCCGCGAGCCTGATCACCGCCACTCCGATCCCGAACAGCCCAATCGAGACCCCGAGCCCGTCGGCGATCTTCGGCGCCCCCATCGTCAGCACCGTGAGGTCGTAGACCTCGAAGAAGCCGACGAACATCAGCGGCGCCAGGACGCGCCACTCGTGCGGATCGAAGTCGGCCAGCGCGCGCAGCCCGCCTCGCACCCACCCGACACCCGCGCCGGCCAGGTCGCGCAGGCCCAGGGATGGCTCCATCGCCTCCGCGGGTCCGGGATCGGGTTGGCGATCTGCCACCGCCCGGCACGCTATCCGCGTCGCGGTCCACGATGCCGCTGCAAGCCGTCCTGCACGCGCAGGAGCGGGCGGCGGGTGCGAGAACACGCTGACGGTGCGCGACATGGTCCTCACCACCAAGCTCGAGGCGCTCGCCGACGCCGCGGGCGAGCTGTTGCGTGGGCTGGTCGCCTCCGGGGAGGAGGAGGTGCCATTCGAGTTGACCGGACCCGGGGAGCATTCGCCGTTCGCCCAGTACACGCCGATGAGCGGCCGCTTCGTGCGCGAGCACTGGGCTCAGCTCGCCGAGCTCGATGCCTTCGCCGAGGCCCGCGAGGAGCTCCAGCGCGCCGGAATCGCCGGCGCCTACCTCGAGCGGCTCGACGAGCCCGTGCCGCCCGACGAGGCCCGCAGGGCGGAGGCCGCCGCGATCAACTTCCTCGCCGGCCTGTGGGACGGGTCGGCTGACTTCCCGGTCGACCGCGACCGGGTCGACGCCGCGGTCGCCGAGCTCCAGGGATGCGTGATCGAGAGCGACGACGCGGCCGAGCTCGTCGTTCCGCTGCTCGGCTTTCACATGCCGACCGCGCGGTTGGAGCTCGGCGATGCGACGATCGTTCGCGCCGACCTCGTCGAGGTCCCGGACGAGGTGCGACGGGTGGACGGGACCCGGCGCAGCGCGTGGGAGCCGCTGTTCGTCGCCGTCGTCAGGAACGCGATCCCGCTCGAGGACGGGGACGGCGCGGCCGTCTCTCCGGGCGCGGCGCTGCGCGACGTGGTCCGGACACTGCGCCTGTTCAAGGAAGGCGGGGTGGGCCTGGGGCCGTACGCGTGGGCGCGCACACCCGGCGATCGGTGGCGGCGCCTCCCCACCGGATGCGCCCATCCACGCGCCGGTGGTTACCGGCTCGCCGAGTCCGAGCTTGGCGACCTCGCGGCCTTCGCGCGCACGTTCTCGGCGACACCGGTCTCGGGCGTCATCGCAAGGGCGATCTCCCGCTTCGAGGCCGGCCTCGAGCGTTCGGCGCTGCTCGAGGCGCTGAGCGACTACGTGCTGACTCTGCGTCATCTCCTCGAGGGTGGGGGCCCCGCCGACGTCGGGCTGGGGATGCGAGCGGCGGCGCTGCTCGCCGAGCCGGAGAACCGGCCGGAGGTCAGGCGGCGGGTCGAGCGCGCTCTGGCTCTCGAGGGAGAGCTGATGCGCGGCGAGCTGCCGGCCCGCGACGACGGCGCCGGCCCGCTCGAGCTCGTCACCGAGGTCGAGGAGCTGACGAGGACCATCCTGCGCGACGCCGTTGCGGGCGGGCTGGGAAGCGATTTGCGCGGGGCCGCGGACGAGGCGCTGCTCGCCGACGGGCTAGCGGCGGGCGACGGCGCGGCCGAAGTCCGCGGCGCGACCGCCGAGTGGGGCGCGATCGAGTCGTCAGAAGCCAATCCCGCCGGTAACCCGGTCGCGCCCGGACGCGCAGCGGAGGACGCGACCGGCATCGATGTTTCCGGACGCGAAGCGGAGGAGACCACCGGCATTGATGCTTCCGGCTCCGAAGCGGAGGACGCGACCGGAATGAAGGAGAACGAGGACGAGTCGCCAACCAGGGAGCTCATGGACACCAAGAACACAAGAGCGGCAAGTTCGCGAGCGAACTTGCCGGTGGACGAACATGCGGAGCGTTCGCGAGCGAACCTGCCGGTGGTCGAGCATGCGGAGCATTCGCGAGCGAGCTTGCCGGTGGTCGAAGGTCCGGAGCGCGACCAGCCCTCCGACTGGCTGAGCGAGGTCGATTCGCGCGGAGACACGCTCGACTGGCCCGAGCGGCCCGAGGCGCTGAAGATCCTCGACCGCCGGCCCCAGGAGCGCGAGCGTGCCCGCCGCCGCGTCCGGCACCTGTTCCCGCGCCCCGAGACGACGGACTGGCGCGTCGCCGAGCTCCACTACGAGCGCCGCAGGCGCACCCGGGTCTAGCCCACGGCAAGCGACCGGCTCATCGCGAACCCGCGATGTGCTCGCACATCGCGGGGATGGTTCAGCGGGAGGCCGCCAAGGCCTCTCGCTCAGGCTCGGTCGCGAACAGGTACCGGTTGATCTCCATCAGCCCGCCGAGGTCGTGCACGTCCTCGTCGAGGTAGGGGACCTGGATCACACGCCTGGCGCGCATCTCGGCGGTCAGGCGCTCGATGTTGCGCCGGTCGCGGCCGGCGAGCGCACGGTAGTCCTCGAGCGTCGCGACGGCCCGCTCGGCGAGGTCGCGGTCGCCGACGGCCGCTGCCAACTCAGCCGTGGCGTCCTCGCCCTGCGCGCCGGCGAACTCGCTCTCGAAGTGGACCTTGTTCACGATCACGCCGCCGAACGGGAGGCTCGCCTCGACCAGCCTGCGATGGAAGTAGACGGCCTCCTCGATCGGCTCCCCCTGCGGCCCGCAGACGACCACGAACGAGGTCCGCCGGTCCGCGAGCAGCTCGTTGACCCGCTTCGCGCGCTCCTGAAACCCGCTGACCATCCCGCTGAACGCCTGGAAGAACTCCGAGATGTCCTCGAGCAGGTCAACCCCGGTCAGCCTCCTCAGGACCGAGAACATCATCGAGGTGCCGCGACCGAACAGCTTCATCCCCAGCCCCGTCGGGCGCATGAACACCTGCAGCGAGCGGCCCTCGATGAACTGGGTCAGGCGCCGGGGGGCGTCGAGGAAGTCGAGCGCATTGCGGCTCGGCGGCGTGTCGAGCACCAGGAGGTCGTAGCGGCTCTCCTGGTGGAGTTCGAACAGCTTCTCCATCGCCATGTACTCCTGAGACCCGGCGAGGGCGTTCGAGATCTGCCGGTAGATCCTGTTGTCGAGAATCCGGTCGCGCGTCTCGGCGTCGGGAGCGTGCTTCGCGATCAGCTCGTCGAACGTCGCCTTCGCGTCGAGCATCATCGCCCACAGCTCTCCGCCCTTGGTGTCGACCCCCTCCGCCTCGAACAAGCTCGGGTCGACGCGACGCTCGACGTTGCCGAGCTCGGGCAGCCCAAGCGAGTCCGCGAGCCGCTTCGCCGGGTCGATTGTCAGCACCGCGACCTTGTGGCCACGCGCCGCCATCCCCGCCGCGATCGCGGCCGAGGTCGTGGTCTTCCCGACGCCGCCGGAGCCGGCGCAGATGCACACGTCCTTGCCCCGCAGGAGGTCGGCGACGTCGGTCATCGGGTGAGCTCCGCGGCGAGCCGCTCGACCCCCGCGACCCCGAGCTCGGGCTCGAAGATGAACGGAAGGGTCGCGACGTCGGCCCGGACCAGGCGCCGCAGGCGCTCGAGCTGATGCCGGTGGGCGCGGGCGCGCCGCCGCTCGCTGAGCGCCGCCCGGACCGCCGCTCGGGCGCCGCCGTCGACCGAGTGGGCGGCCGCCTCGAGGCGCTCCCCGTCGGCGTCGGAGAAGCGCTCGGGGTAGATGCCGTTCATGTACACGCGATCGACGGCCACCCCCAGCTCCCCGGTCAGCTCCGTCTCGAGCAGCTCGGACTCGTTCACCGGCATCTCCTCCGGCAAGGCGACGATCACGGCGCCGGTGAGGCGACGGTCGGTGATGTAGGCATCGAGCGCCTCCGCCTGCGTGCGAATCGGGCCGACGCGCGCGATGGCCGCGAACGTGCGCGGAGTCTGCAGGAAGCCGAGCCCGTGTCCGGTGGCCGGGGCGTCGACGACGACGAGGTCGTACTTGCGCCCGCGCTTGACCTTGCGGTCGAGCTGCGCCAGCTCCCAGATCTTCCCGATCGTGACCAGCTCCTTGAGTCCCGGAGTGGCGGCGGTGAGGTAGGTGAAAATCCGGCTGCGCGACAGCATCTCGCCCATCGCCCGGACGGGTGCCTGGATGGTCAGGTATTCGCGCAGCGAGTGGTCCGGGTCGATCGAGATCGTCCACAGTCCGTCGCGCATCTCAACCTCGTGGAAGCCGACCTCGGCGCGGCGAAAGACGCGCGAGGCGTGCTCCTGCGACGCCACCTCGCACACGATTACGCGCTTGCCACGCTCCGCCGCCGCCATCCCGATCGCGAGCGAAAGCGTCGACTTGCCGACGCCGCCCTTGCCGGTCACGAACAGCAGCCGCTTCTCGAAGGGATCGGCCATTGGCCCATTCTTCCCGAAGCGCCGAGCCGATAACCCACTCAGGCGACGATCGCGTCCGATCCCGTTGCAAAGCTGCGCCGGCGGGAGGAAACCGCAGGCGGCCTGCGAATAGGCCCCATCAAATGGGCATTTTCGGGCGTGGATCCAGCTCGGCCGTTGACAGCGGCGGGGCACCCCCAACGGCGCAGGCCGGCGGCGCTGCCGTCGAGGAGGGCGCGCGCATGAGCCCCGACGAGGTCATCGCGCCGACCCCCGACCGCGGCAAGGCCCGGCGCCCCGGCACACGCGGGTCGGGCATGGACGACTCGTCGCGCGAGACCCGCCGCGCGACTGTGATCTCGTTCGCGAACCAGAAGGGCGGGGTGGCGAAGACGACCACGACGCTGAACCTCGCGGTGGCGTTCAAGGAGTCGGGCAACGACGTGCTCGCCGTCGACCTCGACCCGCAGGGCAACCTGACGATGAGCCAGGGAGTCGACCCCGACAAGGTCGAGAAGAGCATGTACGACGTCCTCGTCGAGCGGATGCCGATCAGCGAGGTGATCCAGACCCGCGAGATCGACCTCGCGGTGGCCTCGATCGACCTCGCAGGCGCCGAAATCGCGATGAGCGCCCAGATCGGCCGCGAGCGAGCGTTGGAGAAGGCGCTCGACGAGGTGCTCGACGATTACGACTTCATCTGCATCGACACGCCGCCCAGCCTCGGCCTGTTGACGATCAACGCGCTCACCGCGTCTGACAAGGTGATCGTCCCGGTGCAGTGCGAGTACCTGTCGATGCGGGGGCTGGTGCAGCTTCAGAACACGCTGCAGATGATCCGTGACAACCTCAACCCGGACGTGAAGCTCGAGGGCATCCTCCCGACGATGCTCGACTCGCGAACCGTCCACGCCAAGGAGGCGGTCGAGCTGCTGGAGGAGAATTTCGGCGATCTGGTGTTCAAGTCACGCATCCGGAAGGCGATCAAGTTCGCCGAGGCGCCGGTCCGTGGTACGTCGGTGCTGAAATACGATCCCAAGGGAAATGCGGCGCAGTACTACCGAGACCTGGCCGAGGAGGTCCTGAAGCATGGCGCGTCGTAAGCGCGCCAGCATGCGGGAGGGTCCGCTCGCGGACCTGTTCCGCTCCACGGTCGACGAGCCCTCCGAGGCCGAGACCAAGGCGGAGAAGCTCGATCCCGCCGACACGCTCGGGCAGCCGGCGCCCGCGGAGCCGCACACGCCGCCCGAGCCCGAGGACGTCACCGTGTATCGGGTCGAGGACGAGGGCGACCAGCCCGAGGCCGCTCCTCCGGGCAAGGAGCGCCTGCGTGACATCCTGATCGAGGACGAGCCCGGCAACGCCGCGTACGCCCGCGAGGACCCGCATCCGTCCGGCGTCATGGCCCCCGGCGGCGTCCCGATTCCGATCATCCGGGTGATCGGCGTCGGCGGGGCCGGCGTCAACGCGGTCAACCGGATGGTCGAGGCGGGCGTGTCCGGCGTCGAGTTCCTCGCCATCAACACCGATCTTCAGTCGCTGCAGCAGAGCATGGCCGACGTCACCGTCCACATCGGCGGCGAGGTGACGCGCGGCCTCGGCTCCGGCTCCGACCCCGAGCTCGGCTACAAGGCCGCGTTCGAGGAGCAGGACAAGATCAAGCGGCTGCTGAAGGGCTCGGACATGGTGTTCGTGACGGCCGGGGTGGGAGGCGGCACCGGCACCGGCGCCGCTCCGGTCGTCGCGCGCCTCGCCAAGACCGTCGGCGCCCTCACCGTCGGGATCGTGACGAAGCCGTTCGGCTTCGAGGGCAGCCGCCGCAAGGCGCAGGCCGAGGAGGGGGTCGACGCGCTCGGCGACGAGGTCGACACGCTGATCGTCGTCCCCAACGAGCGCCTGCTGTCGATCCTGTCGCGCAACACCTCGATGGTCGAGGCGTTCCGCGTAGCCGATGACGTCCTGCGTCAGGGCGTCCAGGGGATCGCCGACCTGGTCACGCTCCCGTCGGTGATCAACCTCGACTTCGCCGACGTCCGCACGACGATGCGCGACGCCGGTCGCGCGATCCTCGGGATCGGCATGGGGACGGGCGACAGCCGCGCCACGTTCGCCGCCGAGCGGGCGATCTCGTCGCCGATCCTCGACTCGTCGATCGACGGCGCGCGCTCGATCCTGCTCTCGATCACGGGCGGCGAGGACATGTCGCTGGTCGAGGTCAGCGAGGCCGCCCGGGTGATCCAGGAGGCCGCCCACCCCGACGCCCACATCATCTTCGGAGCGAACATCGATGAGGAGCTCACCGAGCAGATCTGGGTGACGGTGATCGCGACCCGGTTCGACAGCCGCGGCCGTCGCGCGGACGGCAGCTCGCGCCGAGAACTGAGGCAGGCGCGAGCCAAGCCGTCGCGATCCTCCTCCCGGCCCGAGCGCGAGGTCTCGACTCCGGGCGAGGCGCGGCCACGGGACCTCGGGATCGAAGCGCCCGAGTTCGAGCCGTCGAGATAATTCCCGCGAAATGCTCCGCTTCGCGTCCGCTTTCGCGGGGTTCCAGGCAAGGCGGGCGCCCCCGTAGGCCATGCCCAGCAGGGGAGCGATAGCCGCCGGTCACCGGCTCACGGCGGAGGCCGGTGCGCGAGTGCTGCGGGAGGGCGGGAACGCGGTCGACGCCGCGGTCTGCGCGGTGCTGACGTCGTTCGCGGTCGAGAGCCCGCTGACCGGCCTCGGGGCCGGTGGGTTCATGCTCGTGCACACGGCCGAGGAGGATGTCCTGCTCGACTTCTTCGTCGAGGTCCCGGGTCGCGACGGGGACGGCGCCCGCGCCGACCTGGTGCCGCTGTCGGTCGTGTTCGACGAGACGCCGCAGGTGTTCAACGTCGGTGCCGCCTCGTGCGGCGTTCCGGGCACGCCGGCGGGACTCGATACGGCGTTGCGCCGGTTCGGGTCGATGCCGATGGCGAAGCTGGTCGGCCCCGCTGTCGCCCACGCGCGCGACGGGATCGAGGTGACGGCGGAGCAGGCGTACCTATTCAAGATCCTGGAGCCGATCCTGACCGAGTACCCGGAGACCCGCGCGATCTATGCCCCGCGCGGCAGGATCCTCGGCGAGGGCGACACCTTCCGCTTCCCGGAGCTCGCCGACGCGCTCGAGCGCTACGGCGCCGAAGGGCCCGAGCCGTTCTATCGCGGAGATGTCGCCGAGGAGATCGCCGCCTGGGTCACGGATCGCGGCGGGACGCTGGGGCGCAGTGACCTCGCGTCGTACGAGGCCGTCGCGCGCCGCCCCGTGCGGGCGTCGTTCCGCGGCCGCGAGGTCCTCACCAACCCTCCTCCGTCGTCCGGCGGGATCCTGATCGCCCTCTGCCTGGCGTTGCTGGAGCGGCTCGGCGCGGCCGGGGTCGAGTCCGTCGTCGCGGCGATGGCGGAGGCGAATCGCTCCAGAACCGAGGAGTTCCACGCCGGGGTGTACGACGACGCCTACGTCGATCGCTTCCTCGACCCCGCGCGCCTCGACGCCCTAGCCGCCGGCATCGCGTCCGCGGAGCGTCCGGTCGGCGACGAGCCCCCGGGCGACCCGCTGGGCTCGACCACCCACATCACGGTCGTCGACGGTGACGGCCGGTGCGCCGCCGTCACGTGCTCGAACGGGACCGGCTCAGGCATGCTGCCCCCCGGCACCGGCGTCCACGTCAACAACATGCTCGGGGAGGAGGACCTCAACCCGCTCGGCTTCCACGTCGTTCCCGCCGGTCGCCGGATGACGTCGATGATGGCGCCGACAGTGGTGCTGCGCGACGGCGAGCTCGAGGCGGGATTGGGAAGCGGAGGCTCCAACCGCATCCGCTCGGCGATCCTGCAGGTCATCCTGCGGCTGGTCGCCGACGGGATGGACGCCCAGGACGCGGTCGACGCCGGGCGGGTCCACTACGAGGAGGGTGTCGTGCAGGTCGAGCCCGACGTCGACGCCGACGCCCTCGAGCGCCGAGGCCTGCGCGTGGCGCGGTGGCGGCGGCGCAACCTGTTCTTCGGCGGCGTTCACGCGGTCGCCCGCGACCCGGAGTCCGGCGAGCTGCTCGGCGGCGGTGACCCGCGGCGCGGGGGCGCGGTGATCGTCCTGTAGAGGACCCCGCGACGTTGGACGCGTATAGCGGAGCCCGTCGCGGGTCTTAGTTCTGGGGGTAGCCTCCGTTTCCCTTCGCCGCCTCGGCGATCCGCTGTGCCCGGCGCACGGCCTCGGCGGCGGTGACGAGGGCCCGCTGAAGCAGCCGCATCCGCTCGTCCTCGGAGCGCAGCTCGAGCAGCCGCTGCTTCGTGTCCGCCGGCAGTTCGATCCTGGCGGCGAGCTCGTACGCCCCGTCCTCCGCCAGCTCGGCCGCGGACTCGGGTTCGGTGGAGACCTGCGCCAGCAGCTCGGCGAATGCGCTCCGCGCGGCGTCCGCCGCGTCGGTGTCGGCCGCGTCCGGCTCCGCGGCGAGGTCGATCAGCTCGACCTCACCGACGGGGTACTCGGGCGCGTCGGCGCGGTCGAGCACGCGGAACGGAAGCTCGCCGGCGACGATCACGTTCATGCGCCCGTCGTCGAACCGCTCGACGACGTCGGTGACGTGGGCCGTGCACCCGACCCGCCGCGCCGCGCCGTGCTCGTCGCGCAACACGATCCCGAACGGCTCGCCGCCCTCGAGCGAGCGCCCGATCATCCGCTTGTAGCGCTCCTCGAAGATGTGCAGCGGCAGCAGCTCTCCCGGAAGCAGCACCACGGGCAGCTCGAAGATCGGCAGCTCGGTCGTCTCGCCGCTGGCCACGACCCGATTGTAGGTACGGTCGCGCCGCGTCCCGGGGCGCGACAATGGCCGCGTGGCGATCGACTTCGAGGCCGTGGGGCTGCTCGACGGGCTGGAGGGGCGCGAGCGGGAAGCCCGCATTGCGCTGCTGCGAGAGCTGGCCGCCGACGGGGTGGGCGTCGAGGACCTGCGGCGGGCCGTGGCCGAGGACCGGCTCGTCCTGGTTCCGGTGGAGCGCGCCCTGCGGGGCGGCGAAGCTAAGTACACCCACGACGAGGTCGCCGAGCTGTCGGGAGTCGAGCCGGAGTTCCTGGAGCGCGACTGGCGGGCCCTGGGGCTCGCAGTGCCCGACCCCGGTGAGCCCATCTTCACCGACGCCGACGTGGAGTTCGCCCGCGGGGTCAGGGCGCTGCGGGAGGCTGGCCTGGCGGACGAGGACCTGCTGGAGATGGCGCGGGTGATGGCGGTGGCGATGGCGCAGGTGGCGGCCGGCGCGCGGGCGTTGATCGGCGAGGCCTTCCTCGAGCCCGGGGACACCGAGCGCGAGGCGGCGCTGCGGTTCGCGGGAGCGGCCCGCGGGCTGGCCCCGATGATGGGCCCGATCCTCGGCTATCTGTTCAACGTCCACCTGCGGGAACAGCTCCGCAGCGACGCCGTGGGCCGCGAGGAGCTGGCATCGGGAACGGTCGCGGGCGCGCAGGATGTCGCGGTCGCGTTCGCCGACCTGGTCGGGTTCACCAGGCTCGGTGAGCGACTCGAGGCGGAGGAGCTCGGCGCTGTGACCGGCCGGCTCACCGCGCTCGTCAGCGAGGTCGTCCGGCCGCCGGTCAGGATCGTGAAGCTGATCGGCGACGCGGCGATGCTCGTCTCGACGGACACGGACGCACTGCTCGACGCCGCTCTGTCGCTCGTGGAGGCGGCCGACTCGGACGGGGAGGGCCTGCCGCCCCTGCGGGTGGGCGTGGCCCGGGGGCAGGCGCTCCCCAGGGGCGGGGACTGGTACGGGCGCCCGGTCAACATCGCCAGCCGGCTGACTGCGATCGCGCGTCCGGCCAGCGTCCTGTGCTCTGCCGAGGTACGCGACTCCTCCACGGATCGCTACCAGTGGTCGGCGGCGGGATCGCGACGGCTGAAGGGGATCCACGGCCAGGTCCGGATGCACCGGGTCCGGCGCTCCGTAACCGACTCGTAACCGCTCGCTGGGAGGCTCGCGTGTGCCTCGTCCTCGACATCTTCGACTGCGCTACCGATGAAACTCACCGGTGAGCTCGCACAGCGGCTCACGTATCGCTGCGGCGAGGTGGTCTACGCATTCACGTTCGGCTGAGCGGCGCCGCTCAGCCGCCCGCGCCGTCGCCGACGTCGCGCGCGAGCGGGGATCCGAACCACAGCCAGGCCACCCCGGCGGCGACCGCGACGGTGGCGAGTATCGCCGCGACGGCGCCGAACAGGAAGTCGCTGACCAGCAGCACGGCCCCCGTCATCCCCAGGCCCAGGAACGCGAGGCCGCCGATCGCGAGCCGGTTGGCGGTGAAGACGACGTACGCCTTGTCGTCCTTGCGAAAGCGGAGCCGGTGCCGAGCCGACGGCGCTATCAGCAGGACCGAGGCCATCGCCGCGCAGAGCAGGGTCGCGTAGTAGACCTTCTCCTGGAACGGGGAGACTTCCGGAAAGCGGCTCTGGAACGGCAGCACGAGCAGGAACGCGAAAAGGACCTGCACGCCCGGGAGCGCGACGCGGAGGCCGCCCAGGAGCTCCTCGAGGTTGCGGTCGAGGCGCTCCTTCGCAGTCTCGGCTCGGCCGTTCAGCCGCGCACCGCCTGGACGGCGTCGTCGGGACTCGAGAAGACCGGGATCTCGCGGTCGAGCTGCGTGGTCTGGATCACCTGCAGCGGCTGGCCGTCGGCGACGACCGCGAACCGCGAGCGGGCGGAGCTGTTGAGCCGTTTGCGCAACTCGACGAACAGCGCCAGCACGGACGAGTCGATGAACCCGCAATCGCTGAGATCGATCACGAGCTGCGGCGACTCGTCGCCGATCGCGCGCTCGACCTCCGCGCTTAGGGCGTCGACGCTCGACAGGTCGACCTCACCCTCCACCCGGACCACGGTCGTCCCGGGGGTGATCTCGTCGCTTGTGAACTCGGGGGAGATTGATCCGTTCGCTTGCACCGGCCTCAACGCTAGCGGCTGCGGGCGGCCGTGTCCGCCCCCGAGCGGCGCTCGACCGACACCGAGTAGGCGAGGGGGCGGGTCGCGAGGATCTCGTCGTCCGAGAGCTCGACGCCGTCCGTCACCCGGGTGGGGTCGAAGACGACGATTTCGCCGCCGCTCTCGGCGTCGGGGTCGAGCTGCATCAGCTCCAGCCTCCCCAGCGTGACGGTAGTCCGGGTCTCGGGCCATGCGACGGTCGGGTCGTCGAGCGGATCGTCGTCCTCGGCCAGCTTCGCGGTCAGCGTGAAGACCGCGGGTGAGCGCGACAGCCGCTCGGCCAGCTCCCCCGCGAGGTAGTCGGGCGGGCTCGCGGCGCTCTCCTCGTCGGTCAGGGCCTGCTCGCCGGCGTCGGGCTCCCAGCGGTAGCGAACGAACCGCGTCTCGCCGGCGGCGTTGGTGAGGCCGAACGCGTGCAGGCTGTTGTACGCGCACGTGGCATAGCTCGCCGGTGGCACGAACGTGGGCAGGATGAGCTGGAGCGCGGCCTGGGTCTCGGGGTGCGCGGCGACGAAAGCGCCGACCTTCTCCATGTCCATCTCGCCGGTCTCCGGGTCGGGCTTGCGCGCGTGGAGGAAGTCGAGGAAGTCGGGCGCGGTGCGGACGAAGAAGACCGGGATCGTGATCGCGACGATGTCGGTCTCGCTCCCGTCGGGGAGCTCGAACTTGGCCGCCATCCCGCGCCCGTCGCGCCGGTCGGTGTCGGGCGCGCCGGGGTCGCCGCTGCCGTTCGAGAACCGCACCGTCGTCCTGACCGGCTCCCCCTGCAGATGCTGCGCGCGGCTCAGCTCGCGGGCCTCGGGCGTCGCGGTGAAGGTGCCGCGGCAGAACACGCCCCTGGCATGGGCGGCGCGGAACCCGGGGTGGGGGCCGCCGCTGACGCCCTCGAGCGCGTCGACGATCTCCTCGGCGCTCGCCACGTTCGCCAGCGTACTGCGGCGGACGGGGCGACGTCCGGCCCCGGCCGCGCCTACGGCGCGCGGCGGGCCGACAGGACGAGGTTGTAGAACAGCTCCGCGGGCAGCCGCGGCTCGAGCAGCGCCGCGTCGACGCGCCGCAGGGCGAGGTAGCTGCGAAACGCGAAGCTCTGCCACGCCCACGGCACGCGGTCAGGGTCGGCCGTCGACTCCAGCGCCCGCAGCACCCAGCCGTACATGCTCGACAGCAGCTCCTCCCCGCGCACCCGCACGTCGGAGAAGCCCGCTGCCTCGAGCTGTCCCGACAGCGCCCCGGGGGCGAATGCGTGGACGTCGACCACGTGCTCGAGCCGGCCCGTGTGGCCGCCGTCGCAGTCGGGGGAAGGCCGGGCCGGCGCGCCGACCGCGAGCCGCCACAGCGGTGCGACCGCGCCCGCCGAGCGCTTAGGGCCGGCCGCGAGGAGGTCGCCGTACCGCGAGGGCTCGCCGCAGAACGCGAGCGCGCCTCCGGGCCGCAGCACGCGGTGGAACTCGGACAGCGCCCGCTCGAGGTCCGGGATGTGGTGGAGGACCGCGTGGCCGAAGACGACGTCGAAGCTCGCGTCGTCGAACGGAAGCCGCTCGGCGTCGGTCTCGACCGTCCGCACCTCGACCCCGAGGCGGTCGGCGGAGTCGCGCAGCGTGGCGAGCATTCCGGGTGAGATGTCGGTCGCCGTCACGCGCTCCAGCGCGCCGAGCTGCGCCAGGTTGAGCGAGAAGTAACCGGTGCCGGCGCCGATCTCGAGGCCGTCTCCGTACGGCCGCCGCGGCCACCGGCCGAGCGCCTTGACGAGCTTCGCCCGCACCTGCACCTGCCCCGTGGGGCCGAAGTCGATCCCCCACTTGGCGTCGTAGGACGGCGCGGCGGCGTCGTGATAGCGGACGTTGGCGTCCTTGATCCGCTCCGTCGCGTGGTGGGGGGCTGCGGGCACGCCGCAAGACTAGTCCGAGTACAACTGACGGCCGACAGTTGGCGTATTCGCAGCAGAATCAACCCGAGGGAGTCCCGCCGCTCACCCTTACCGGCGAGCGCACGCTGCCCGACGTGCCGGCGGAGAACTACTGGTTCCGCCGCCACCTCGCCGTGTACGAGTGGATCGCCGCGCGGTGCCGGGGGATGCGCGTAGCCGACCTCGCGTGCGGGGAGGGCTACGGGGCCGACGTCCTCGCCCGCACCGCCGCCGAGGTCGTCGGGATAGACGCCAACCCCGAGGCGCACGAGCATGCCCGGCTCCGCTACCGACGGCCGAACCTGCGATTCGAGCGCGGCCTGGTCGAGGAGTTCGCGGGCCCATACGACGTGGTCACGTTCCTGCAGACGATCGAGCACATCGGCGAGCCGGCGCGGCTGCTGGAGCGGATCGCGGCGATCGCTCCCGTCGCCTACATCTCGACCCCGAACCGGCTCACGCTCGCCCCGCCCGGCGCCGAGAAGTCCGACAACCCGTGGCACCTGGTCGAGTACGACCTCGACCAGTACCGAGCCCTGCTCGAACCCCACTTCGGCCGGGTCGAAATCCTCGGCCTCTTCCACGCCCGCAAGCTCCGCGCCCACGAGCTCGCGATCCGCCTCGGCTGGGACCGGCTGCACCGCGCCCTGCGCCTGACCCAGCCTTTCTACGACCGCTTCATCCCCTCCATCTCCGCCAAGGATTTCCGGCTGGGTACGGACAGCCTGGACCGAGCATTGGACTTCGTGGCCGTTTGCGAGTCTGCATCCTGACCCAGACGCCGCTCGGCCGGGTGGCACCGCGGGGGGCCCCATCCGAGGACGCATTGCCGCCC
>DATHVJ010000104.1:0-2855 GCA_035461345.1 Solirubrobacterales bacterium
ACCCAGGTGGCGCGGCCGCTGATCGAGATCTTCTTCGGCCGCCTCGACGCGAGGACCGTCAGCACCCGGGGCACCGGTGAGCTCCTCGAGCGCTACTTCCCGGGCCGCTACGAGCTCGTGCCGCCCGGCGCCGACCCGGGCGCGGGATCGAGGCCGGCCGGCGGCCCACCGCGAGTCGTGTTCTGCCTGCGCGAGGAGCGCGGCGCCCTGCGCCTGTTCCTGCGCGCCCTGCGCCGCCTCCCGGCGGAGTTGGAGTGGGAGGCGGTCGTGTGGGGGGAGCGGCTGCCGGAGTACGCCCGGCGCCTGAGCCGCCGGCTTCGCGAGCGGGTGTCGCTGGTCGGCCCGGCCGACGGTCCGCCCGAGCAGTGGATCGCCGGCGCCGACGTGGTCTGCGCCGCCTCCGGCGGGTCGCTGCCGGCGCCGGGGCTCGTCCGCCAGGCGCTTGCCTCCGGAGCGGTTCCGGTGGTCTCGCACCTGCCGATCTACGAGGAGCTGACCGAGGACGGCGAGCGCGGGTTGCTGTTCCCGCCCGGCGACGCGATCACGCTCGCCGGGCAGATCGAGCGGCTGATCGTCGAGCCGGGCCTGCGCACCACCCTCGCCGGCCGCGGTCGGGATGCGGTCGCGAGCTCGGAAGCGACGACGGAGCGAGTCGAGGAGATCTACCGCGAGATCTGCGCCCGCCGCCACGACCCGCGCGGCAAGCCCGCGATTCGCCGTCGGCTCGCGTCGCGGCCGCCGATCCACTGCGACCTTCACATGCACACCGACCACTCGCCCGACTCGGCGACGCCGGTCGAGGTGCTGCTGGAGACCGCACGGGATCGCGGTCTGGGGGCGATCGCGATCACCGATCACAATGTGATCTCGGGGGCGCTCGAGGCGCGCGAGCTGGCCGCCGACATGGACGGCCTCCAGGTGATCGTCGCCGAGGAGATCAAGACCGCCGAGGAGGGCGAGGTGATCGGGCTCTTCCTCGAGCAGGAGATCCCCCGCGGGCTGACGATGGCGGAGACGATCGCGGAGATCCGGCGCCAGGGCGGGCTGGTGTACGTGCCCCACCCGTTCGATCGCATGCACTCCGTGCCCGACTACGAACACCTGCTCGAGTTCGTCGACGAGATCGACATCCTCGAGGTCTTCAACCCCCGCATCACCCTGTCGTCGTTCAACGAGGAGGCGCAGCGGTTCGCGACCAAGTACCGGATCGTCCCCGGGGCCGGCTCCGACAGCCACGTCGCGCAGGGGCTCGGGAGCGTCCGCATCAGGCTGAGCGAGTTCGACGGCCCGGAGGAGTTCCTCGAAGCGATGCGGGACGCCGACATTGTCCACAAGCGCAAGAACCTGATCTACGTGCAGACGTTGAAGTTCCTGCAGACGACGGGCCGGCCGCGTCCCGCTCGCCGCGCCCGGGCGGCGAAGCGTCCGCGCGCGGTCCGCGGCGGTCGCCGCCGCGGCCGAAAGGCGACCCGGCGATCGGTGAAAAGGACGGACCGGCGAGGCAAGAAGTGATGCATGCCGCAGGAGCCGGTCGCGGCTCGTCAAAGAGAGGCCGGGCTGTGCCGACCACCGATGACGAGATCCAGGAGAAGTACCTGGAGCGCGCGATCCGCGAGCTGAACGATCTCACGCGCGAGCTGCAGGCATGCGAGCGCTGTCCCCGCGGCAGGATGCAGCCCGTGCTCGGCTCCGGCCATCCCCAGGCCGACGTGTTCCTGCTCAAGCACGCTCCGACCGCCGCCGAGGTCGAGGAGGGCGTCGCCTTCTACGGCCGCGCCGGCAACGCGCTGATGAAGAGCTTCAAGCGCCTCGGCATCGATCCGCTGGTCGTGTACGGCACGCTGTGCGTGAAGTGCCCGCTGTCGGACCCCGCGCTCGCCGATCCCGGTTGCGTGGCGAGGCTGATCGAGGAGCTCGCGATCGTCTCGCCGCGGATCGTCGTCGTGATGGGCGAGCCCGCGCTGGAGACGCTCAACGAGCTCGAGCTGCCGCTGTCCCGGCGGCTGGAGCCCGATCCCGGCGAGGTCCAGTCGCTGACGCCGACCGTCGACGCGCTGTACGTGCCCGACATCGATGGGGCGCTCGACGAGGAGGGCGCGAAGCGCGAGTTCTGGAGCGCGTTCCGCTCGCTCGGCGCGTGGTACGACGAGCTGCCGCCGTACTAACCTCCGATCCGATGGACCTCGAGGAGCGCTCGATCGAGGAGCTGCCGGACCGCTGCGAGAACTGCGGTGCGCTGCTGACCGACGCCGAGAAGCAGGCGGCCCTCGAACGCGAGCCCAGCGCGGTGCTGTGCACGACGTGCGCCGCCGAGGAGGTGCCGCTCAGCGACGAGGGCGGCCCCGGCCAGGCCGAGGCCGAGTACTAGCCCTTCGGCGAGACGGCGAGCGCGACTTCGCCGGCGCCCTGCTTCGTCTCCAGGCGTAGCACCGGCGCGTCGCGACGGGACTCGACCGCGGCGCCCTCGACCTCTACCCGGTAGCCATCGGGGTAGTTGATCCGCGGCACGCGTACCTCCGTCCTCGCGCGACGGGGGAGCCTGTCGCCGTCGGGGCCGCGGGTCGAGTAGCGGAGCTCGAACACACCGCTGTCGGGGTCGAAGGAGAACGCCTTCGGGGTGCCCGCGACGGCCTGGGGGAACGGCCGGGCGAGCAGCTTCAGCTTCGCGCGCTTGACGTTGTCCCCGCGCGGAGGCCGTGAGGGGTCGATGACCACCGACTGCACGCCGGGGCCGACCGTGGTCGGGTCGTCGCAGTCGCAGTAGTGCCAGTACTGCCACCCGACCATGTGCTCGTCTGCGAGGTCGATCACCCGTTGCGTGTCGACGAGGTCGTCGCTGGCCCCGAACTCGGTCA
>DATHVJ010000105.1:0-22378 GCA_035461345.1 Solirubrobacterales bacterium
CCCTCGAAGTAGCCGGGCGGATCGGGGCGGGGCGGGGTGCCGTCGTCGCGCTTGTTTTCGGCGGCGTCAGCCACGGTCGTCGGGCACGTCCGGGAAGGCCAAGCCTACCGAGTCGGCCGCGGTCGTCAGCGCATCGGCGATCCCGGCCCGCTCCGCGCCGCTCCGCGCGGCGCTCAACAGCGCCGCCCGCGGATCGGCGCCGTCCTCCCGAACCGCCGCCTTGGCGCCGTCGTGCGCGTGGCCGCCACCCGCCGCGACCGCGACCGCCGACGCCAGCCACAGCGCCTCGGCGACGGAGTCGCCGTCGTCCTGGACATGGACCTGCGCCGAGAGGCTGATCAGGTCCGACAGCTCCCGCACCGCCTCGAGGTCCTCGAGCGCCGCGAGCCGCTCGAGCCCGCGGGCGTACAGGTAGTCGCCCGCGAGCAGCGCCAGATCGCCATCGGCCCCCACCACCACTCTCGGATCCGCGTAGTGCAGCAGGTAGCCCTCGCGGATCGACTCGACGACGAGGGCGTACTCGCCGGGAGCCGCGGATGCCCGCGGCCCGGCGGCGACGAGAAGCCCCAACGCGGGCGCGGCGTCGGTGCTCCGCACGTGGGGAGTGATCACCGAGTCCTCGGCTCGGAGCCGCTGGGTGAGGACGTCGAGCGCGTTCTCAGGGATGAAGTCCGACATCGGCGTGCGAGATTACCCGGGCGATGCCCCCGGTTGGGGCTCGAACGCCCGCTCGAACGCCTCCGCGGCGACCTCGATCGTGCGGTCGATCGCCGCCTCGTCGTGGGCGAGGGATACGAACCACGCCTCGAACTGGGACGGCGGCGGGTACACGCCGCGCTCGAGCAGCGCGCGGCAGAAGCGGGCGTGGGCGTCGAGGTCGCACGCCGACGCCGCCGCGAAGTCGTTCACGGGCTCGGCGCTGAAGAAGACCGTCAGCAACCCGCACACCGAGGAGACCTGCACCGGCCGCTCCCCGGCGGCGTCGCGCAGGCCGGCCGCGAGCCGGCCGGTCAGCGCCCCGAGCCGTCCGTACGCCGCGGCGTCGAGCTGCACGAGGGTGGCGAGGCCGGCGGCGACCGCAAGCGGGTTGCCCGACAGGGTCCCGGCCTGATAGACGTCGCCGGCGGGCGCCACGCGCTCCATCAGCTCGCGGCGGCCGCCGTAGGCCGCCGCCGGCAGTCCCCCGCCGAGCACCTTTCCGATCAGCGTCAGGTCGGCGTCCACCCCGTACAGCTCCTGGGCGCCGCCGCGCGCGACCCGGAAGCCGGTGATGACCTCGTCGAGGACGAGCACCGCGCCGTGCTCGTCGGCCTCGGCCCGCAGCAGCTCGAGGAACCCCTTGCGCGGCTGGACGACGCCCATGTTCGCCGGCACCGGCTCGGCGATGATCGCCGCTATCGGGCGCTCGGCGAGCACGGCGCGGAGCGCATCGGGGTCGTTCCACGGCACGACGACGGTCTCGGCCGTCTGGGACTCGGTCACGCCGGGGCTCGCCGGCAAGCCGTGGGTGGCGAGGCCGGAGCCGGCCTCGGCCAGCAGGCCGTCGACATGGCCGTGGTAGGCGCCGGCGAACTTGACGACCGCGTCGCGCCCGGTGGCGGCCCGGGCGAGGCGCAGGGCGCTCATCGTCGCCTCGGTCCCCGAGTTGACCATCCGCGTCATCTCCACCGAGCGGAAGCGCTCGGCGACCTCCCCGGCGAGCGCGATCTCGGCGCCGGTTGGAGCGCCGTAGCTGGTGCCCCGGCCCGCGGCCTCGCGCACGGCCTCGACGACGGCGGGGTTGGCGTGGCCGAGGATCAGCGGGCCCCACGAGCACACGTAGTCGAGGTAGCGGTTGTCGTCGAGGTCGACGAGCTCCGCGCCGGTGCCGCGCTCGATGAAGATCGGGTCGCGCCCGATGGCGCGCATCGTGCGCACCGGAGAGTTCACTCCGCCGGGAAGCAGACGAAGCGCGCGACGGTAGAGGACCTCGGACGTCGGGGTGTCTACGCGCGCTCCCGTTCCCACTCCGCGTAATCCGGCGTGAAGTAGCGGAGCCGCACCTTCTTGTACTCGGTCGACGAGTACAGGACGGCGCGATCGTCGCCGTGCAGGCCGTGCTCCTCAGCGATCCGGTCGAGGATCGCGTCGCACTCCTGCTTCGAGCGGCCGTGGGCCATCGTGAACATGCTGTACGGCCAGTCCGGGTAGGTGGGCCGCTGATAGCAGTGCGAGATCCCGCGCACCGCGGCCATCCGGCGCCCGGTCTCCAGCACGCGGTCCTCCGGCACGCGCCAAACGCCCATTCCGTTGGCCGAGAACCCGGCCCTGCGGTGATAGAGGATCGCGGCGACACGGCGCAGGAGCCGGCGGTCGACCATCCCGCGCAGGTGGTCGAGGAAGGCCTCGGTCGTCATCCCGACCTCCTCCGCGGCGTCGTCGTAGGGACGGTCGACGACCCGCATCGGGCCCTGTAGCGCGCGGATCACGGCGATGTCGTGGTCGTCGTAGGGCTGCCGCTCGAGCTCCCGCGGGGGGGTCGCGTCGACCTCGGCAGCCAGGGCCTCGGTGCCGTGCTCCATCTCCAGGTTCATGTTGATCTTGAACAGGACGAGCGTGGGGAGCTGACGGATCGACTCGGCGCCGGTGAGCCGCTGCAGGACCTCGAGCGTGCCCTGCAGCCCGAGCTCGGAGTCGGGCGGCGTCGCGATCGTGAACCAGAGGTTGAACTCGTGCGTGCGGAGATAGTTGTGGGACACCCCCGGGTGCGAGTTGATGATCCGCGCAGCCCGCTGGGGATGCTCGGAGTCGACCTTGGCGGCGACGAGCATCGAGCTGTAGCCGAGGGCGCGCGTGTCGAAGATCGGCGTGATCTCGCGGATGATGCGCTCGTCGAGCAGGCGCTTGGTCCGGTCCTTGACCTCGTCCACGTCGAGCCCTGCCTCGTCCGAGATCGGCCGGAACGGCTCCGGCTCGAGCCCAAACCGCGACTGCAGCAGGTTCATCAGCCGGCGGTCGTCCTCGTCGAGCGGGACCGCCGCCCCGCCCTTGCGAGATCGCAGCTTGGGGCGGGCTACAGCCACCCGGCCGCCTGCTTGGCGAAGTAAGTCACGATCACGTCGGCGCCGGCGCGGCGGATCGATGTCAGCGTCTCGAGCACCGCCGCCCGCTCGTCGATCCACCCCGCGTCGGCGGCGGCCTTGAGCATCGAGTACTCACCCGAGACGTGGAACGCGGCCACCGGGGCCCCGGTCGCGTCCTTGACCCGCCGCACGACGTCGAGGTACGGCGTCGCCGGCTTGACCATCACCACGTCCGCCCCCTCGGCCAGGTCGAGCTTCGCCTCGCGCACCGCCTCGGCGGCGTTGGCGGGGTCCATCTGATAGCCGCGGCGGTCGCCGTGGGCAGGGGTCGACTCGGCGGCGTCCCGGAACGGCCCGTAGAACGACGACGCGTACTTGGCGCTGTAGGCGACGATCGGGAGCTCCGCGTGGCCGAGCTCGTCGAGCTGGGAGCGGATCGCGCCCACCCGCCCGTCCATCATGTCGGAGGGGGCGACCGCGTCGGCGCCCGCCTCGACGTGCGAGATCGCCGTCTTGGCGAGCAGCTCGAGGGTGACGTCGTTGTCGACCTCGCCGTCCTCGCGCACCACTCCGCAGTGGCCGTGGGAGGTGTACTCGCACAGGCACACATCGGTGATCACGACCAAGTCGGGGTGCGCTTCCTTCACCGCCCGCACCGCCATCTGCACGACGCCCTCGTCGTCATAGGCGCCCGACGCCAGCTCGTCCTTCTCCGCGGGAACGCCGAACAGGATCACGGCCCCGATCCCGGAGTCGAGCACGGCGCCTGCCTCGCCGACGAGCTCGGAGATCGAGACCCGCTCGATCCCCGGCATCGAGTCGACGGGCTCGCGAACCTCCTCGCCCGCGACGACGAACAGGGGCTGCACGAGGTGCGCCGCGGACAGCTCCGTCTCGCGCACCAGGTCTCGGAGGGCGTTGGTCCTGCGCATGCGGCGCATGCGCGTGGCGGGAAAGCTCACGGGGGGGATTCTACGTGCGCCCGGCGCGCGCTACTCGGCGCGGGCCGTGGTGACGCCGAGCAGCGCCCTGACACGCCGGCTCCTACACGAAGCGGCGCAGCGCGAGGCGCGCCAGGGCAGCGTACGCGAGCGTGAGCACCGCCAGGTGCGCGAGCGCCTGCCACACCGAGGGGCCGGCCTCGTCGAGGGCGCCCGAGATCGCGTCGAACGCGGGCTCGAACGGGAACAGCGCCGCGACGATCTCGATGACGTCGAACAGGGTGGCGTTCACGGTCCCTGACGGGACCAGCGACAGGAAGGCGATCGGCAGCGAGACCATGAACGCCAGCAGCGAGCTGGCGCGGACCTCGCGCGTCGCGGCGCCGATCGCGGCGCCGAACGCCGCGAACGCCACGCCGCCGATCGCGATCGCCGGGATCCAAAGCGGGAACCGGCCCCAGTCCAGGGACACGAACAGCTCGAGCCCGGCCAACATCACCAGCGTCACGACCAGCGAGCAGGCGACCCCGAGCAGGAGCTTCTCGATCAGCAGCTCGGTGCGCCCGACTAGCCCCCGGGTCAGCCGCGCGAACGCGTTCTCCTCCCGCTCGAGCGCCAGCGACCCGGCAACGAGCAGCATCGTGACGAACATCAGCGTCACCGTGGCCGCGACGGAGATCGCGAACGCGTCCAGCGACGGTGAGTCGCCGCTGACGATCTGCTTGTCGACCTCGATCGGCTGCGCGACGGCACCGAGCAGGGGCAGGGCGACGTCGAGGTTCTCGCGCGCGAGCTCGGCGAAGCGGATGACGCGCTGCACCTCGGCCCGCTGGCCGGCGTCCAACTCGTCGCTGATCACGGCGAGGATGCGCGCTGAGCGGTCGAGCCCGAGGATCTCGATGGTCTGGCCGAGGAACGAGAACTCGCCCCCCTCGACCAGGAGGTCGAGGTAGCCGGCGGCCTGCTCGGACACCTGCTGCGAGACGACCAGGTTGGCCTCCGTGATCAGCGCCTGGAGACGGTCGTCGACGATCTGACCCTTGACCGGGTCCTCCTCGTTGACCAGCACCTCCACGGTCGGCTGCTCGGGATTGAGCGTCCGCAGCGACTGCAGCTTCTCGATCAGGTCGGCGGGGATGATCAGCGCCCCCAGCACCTCCCCGTCCTCGACCTTCGCCACCGCCTCGTCGCGTGAGGAGACCTCCAGGCACTCCACCCGGTCGCACAGCTCGCGCCGGGCGTCGAGGGTGTCGAACTCTCCCCCTTCGCCGAAGTCGACCTGCTCGTCGGCCGGGATCTCGTTCAGAAACGCGATTCTCGGCTCGTCCGGACCACCCGACAGTGCAACTCCGATCAGGACCGCGATCAGCACCGGATAGACGACCAGCAGGCCGGCGAGAAGCGGCGAGCGCCGCAGGATCTGGAGGTCCTTGAGGAAAAGCCACCGCATCGGCGTTAGTGGCCTCTGTGGTGGAGGAAGGCGACGAACGCGGCCTCGAAGTCGTCCGCCGCCGCCGCGCGAGCCCCCGCCGCCGCCTCGGCCTCGACCACGCGATGGAGCTCCCGGGCGGACCCGTCGAAGAGACGCTCACCGTCGGCGAGCACCAGCAGCCGCCGGCCGTAGCGCTCCGCCTCCTGGATGTTGTGGGTCGAAAAGATCACGGTCGTCCCGCCCCCGGCCAGCCCGCTCACGAACTCCCACAGCCGCTCGCGCTGGCGCGGATCGAGCCCGGCGCTCGGCTCGTCGAGGAGCAGGACCGCGGGTCGGGCGAGCAACCCGATCGCGATGTTGATCCGCTGCTGGTTGCCGCCCGACAGCGTTCCGACCTGGTCGTCCCGCCGCTGGCCCAACCCCGTCTGCGCGAGCATCTCCTCGACCGTTTCGTCGACGTCCGCCACCCGTTCCAGGTGGGCGAAGAGGCGCAGGTTCTCGGCCACCGTGAGGCGGCGGTAAAGCGCGGCCTGCTGCGGGATCCACCCGACCTCGCCCGGGGCGCGGCTCACGGTCCCGCCGTCGGGCCTCCAGATCCCGGCGAGGATCGACAGCAGCGTCGTCTTGCCGGCGCCGTTGGGGCCGATCACGGCGAGCAGCTCCCCCCGGCGCGCCTCGAAGCTGACGCCGCGCAGGGCGACGTGGTCACCGTAGCGCTTGACGAGGCTGTCGCACTCGATCACGGCCTGTTGTGTCTCCGCCTTCACCGGCGGAACGCTAGACGGTCGCCGTCCTCGGCCGCCCAAGTAGTCTCGGCACCCGTGCCCCTCAGCGTCCTGTTCATCGGCGACGTCGTCGGCAAGCCCGGCCGCGCAGGCCTCGCCGCCGCGATGCCCGAGCTCCGTGAGCGGCACTCGCCCGACCTGGTGATCGCAAACGGGGAGAACGCCGCCGGCGGAGTCGGGATCACCGAGAAGACCGCGGGCGAGCTGTTCGAGTGCGGCGTCGACGTGATCACGACCGGGAACCACGTCTACAAGCACCGCGACGCGTACGCGTTCCTCGACGATTCCGACCGCGTGATCCGGCCCGCCAACTACCCCGCCGCGAACCCGGGGCGGGGGCACACGATCGTCGAGGCGGCGGGGCGGCGGGTTGGCGTGATCAACCTCAGCGGGTCGCTGTACCTGACCGTCGCGCGCTATCCGTTCCCGGAGGCCGACGCCGTGCTGGAGCGCCTCGACGGCGAGGTCGACGCCGTGATCTGCGACTTCCACTGCGAGCTCACGAGCGAGAAGGTGGCGATGGGATGGCACCTCGACGGGCGCACCGCCGCGGTGCTCGGCACCCACACGCACGTGCCGACCGCCGACGCGCGAGTGCTGCCCGGCGGGACCGCGTACATCTCCGACGTCGGGATGACAGGGTCGCGCGCCGGCGTGATCGGCGTGCGCAGGGAGCAGGCCGTGGAGGCGTTCCGCACCCAGATGCCGATCCGGTTCGAGACCGCCGATGAAGACGTGTGGGTGAACGGCGCCGTGGTCACGGTGCGCGACGACGGGCTGGCCGAGTCGATCGAGCAGGTGCTGATGCCCGCCCCGGTGGACTGATCTCTCGTGGGCGGTTGGAAAGCTCACATCCGGGTGCTAGCGCTTCGCCGCCACATGGCAGATCATTGGGGCCCCGCACTCCGCGAGCGCGGGACCCCGACCGAATGAGCGAACCGTTCAACGCCCGGGTGCTGTACCGCGCGGTCCTGCTCGCCGCCGGACTGCTCGTGCTGGGGCTGCTGTTCCGCCAGCTCGCCACGCTGCTGATCGCGGTGCTGATGACCGTCCTGATCTCGATCCCGCTGACCGGGGCGGCGAACCGCCTCGAGCGCTATCGAGTGCCGCGGGCGATCGGAGCCGCGGCTGGCCTGCTAGCGGGGATCGCGGTGATCGCGCTCCTGTTCTGGGCGCTGATCCCGTCGTTCGTCGACCAGACGAACGACTTCATCGACGAGGTCCCCGGGATCGTCGACGATCTCACTGCGAGCGTCGCGGACATCACCGGCAGCGAGCCCGAGGTCGTCGGCCACGACGTCCAGGACTTCCTCGAGGGGTACGCCGACGATCCCGACCGCTTCCTCGGGCCCCTGACGTCGATCGGCTTCAACATCGCCGCCGCGCTCGGCGCGATCGTGTTCATGGTCATCACCGCGATGTACATCGCGATCCGGCCGTGGCCGCTGGTCGACGGGATCCTGTCCCTGGTGCCGCCGGCCCGCCGCGAGCACGGCCGCGAGATCATGGGCCGGCTGCGCGCGTCGTGGGTGGGATGGATGCAGGGCGTCGTGGCGGACATGGTGATCTCGGGGGTCCTGCTGTATCTCGGGCTGACGATCATCGGCCTCGAGTTCGCGATCTTCTTCGCCGTCCTCACGGCGCTTCTCGTGGTGATCCCGTACTTCGGCGCGATCGTCGGCGCGCTCCCCCCGACGCTGTTCGCGCTCACCGACTCCCCCGAGCAGGCGCTGCTGGTGCTCGCGATCTACGTCGGCGTGCAGCAGGTCGAGGGCAACCTGCTGATCCCGCTGATCATGTCCAACCGGGTCAGGCTCCACCCGGCGCTGATCGCGATCGGCGTCCTCGTCGTCGGCCAGCTGTTCGGCTTCGTCGGCCTGTTCGTCGCCGTCCCGATCATCTCGATGGCGGTGATCCTGTCCGAGGAGCTGTGGGTGAAGCCGACCGAGGAGCGCCACGGGCTGCGCCCGGCGTCCCCGCTCGAGCCCGTGTCGCCCGAGGCGGCGGCCGCCGAGCGCGAGCCGCGGCCCGTCACCGACCCCGCCCAGACGGAGCGTGGGCGCGGCCTGCCCGTCGAATGACGGCTCACCGATAGCGGTACCCTGTCCCCAGTTCGCTGGGTTCTCTTCGTTCCCCTCCGCCCGCCGAGCATGCTTTCGACTCGAGGGGAACGAGGAAGAGAGGCCGAGATGGCCGACGAAGAGATCCGCGAGCCGACGGCGGACGAGCCGGGGCTCCCGGCGGAGATCAGCAGGTCGCTCGCCTCGGTGTGGAACCAGTATGCGGGCGAGCGACCCACGGACGCGGCGACGGACATCCGCGGCAACCGGATCGAGTGCGTGCTGTCCGACTCCGTCCGCACCCTCAACGACCGCTTCGACGCCGCCCAGGCGGATGACGACCCGGGCACCGACAGCGGGCGCCCGCGGACGCGAGCGGCGTTCCGCAACGACGCAATCGCCGCGGTCGGTCGCGCCACGGGGCGCCGTGTGGTCGCGTTCGTTAGCGACCACGACGCCGAGCGCAACGTCGCGACGGAGGTCTTCCTGCTCGACTCGGCGCCGAGGGTGTCGCGCGACAGGGTCGCCCTGCCGGGGTCATAGGGCCGTCCCATAGTGCTAACGTTGCCGCCCGTCAGGCCGAGCGACGAGCTCGGTGAAGAGGTGCACAGCGCTCGCTGGGAGACGTTCTAGTCGGTCCTCCGCGTTCGCAGCACACAGATACACCAACGTGGAGGTACAGAAGAAGTGGCGACTGGAACCGTGAAGTGGTTCAGCGACGACAAGGGCTTTGGGTTCATCACGCCCGACGACGGCTCGAAGGACGTCTTCGTCCATCACAGCGCGATCGTCGGCGAGGGGTTCCGATCCCTGGCCGAGGGCGCGAACGTGACCTACGAGGTCGAGTCGAGCGAGAAGGGCCCGCGGGCCGTCAACGTCGAGACGACCGGCTGACCCCGGCTCGCTGATTCAGCTTGCACCGACGCCCGCCGCCCGGCGGGCGTCGGTCGTCTTGGGCCCCGGGTCCCGGGCGGCAGGGCGCGCGGGCGAAGGAACGGTCAGCGCGACCAGCAGGCCGGGCAGGAACCACACGATGTAGAGGTAAAACCAGTGCTCCGCGGTGAGCTGGAGCGCGACCAGGATCGCCGCGGCGAGAGCGGCGACCCGCTCGGGCGAGCGCCGGCGCGGCATGAAGGCGACGGCGATCGCAAGCACCGCGGTGGCAACCATCAGGCCGACGCGCAGCGGCTCGAGCCCGGGCTCCTGTCCCCAGATCGAGAACGGGGACTCGCGGCCGACCTGCTGCTCGATCGTCCGCTCCCACATGATCGCGAGCCCCGGATCGAGCACGACCGGCACGAGTGCCGCGGCGCTGACACCGACCAGCGCCAGTGCGAACAGCGCGACCTCCAGCACCCGGGCGCGATCGAGAGGGTCGCCGCCGGTGTCGGGATCTCGTGACGCGAGCCCGGCCCGGGGCCCGGCGGCGAACAGAGGCGCCAAGGCGAGCGGAGCGAACTTGGTCAGCGCCGCGAGCCCGGTCATCGCGCCGCGCCCGACCGGCGATGAAAGCATCAGCAGCGCGCCGAGTACGAGCGCGGCGACGAGCGAGTCGTTGGCGTTCGACTGCAGCACGTAGTCGGTGTACGGGTAGGCGACCCACGCGAACGCGAGCACGACGCCGAGGTCGCGGCCTCGCCGGCCCGGCCGCAGCCGTCGGCCGAGCGCCAGCAGCATCGCCACCACCGCGAGGTCGAAGAACATCGCCGCCGCATGGCCCGCAGCGAGCTCGTCCCACTCCCCGGACCACGGGAAGGCGAGCTCGAACGGGACGTAGGCGTAGTAGTTGACCGGCCCGTAGGTGTCCCCGAACGAGTTGTCGTCGGGGAACGCGCCCTCGCCGTACAGCGGCTCCCCGTCGACCACGCGGTCGGCGCCGATCACCCCCGAGTACCCGACGTCGATCACCCCCGAGTCGGCGACGTTGAGCGCGACGCGGAAGCCGACCAGGAACGCGGCGGCGATCGCCAGCCACACGATCGGCGCCGACGGCGACAGTCCGGGACCGCGACCGCGAAACCCGATCCACAGCAGCCGCGCGAGCAGATACACCAGCACGGGGTAGGCGAGCGGCACCGAAACGCCGATCTCGCCGCGGTTGAAGAACACGTGCGAGACGCCGAACGCCAGCAGCGCCGCGAGGTCGAGGTGGGCCAGTCGCCATGGGCGCCGCCAGTCGACCAGGCCGAGGAGGAAGATCGCGCACAGCGGCAGCCACACGTACGGGGCGTTGAGCTTGTGGCCGAACGAGCCCTCGTAGCCACGCGCCATCTGCCACGCGACCTGGTCCCCCGTCCACGACTCGCGCACGGTGGCGGTCGTCGCGTCGATCAGCACCTGGGCGACCTCGCGGTCGTCGGCAAAGTAGCTCACCTTCCACGTAGCCGGCTGCTCGACCGCGGCCGAGGCCTCGAGCCGGCCGTATCCGTCGCGGGTCTCGTCGACCTTGGCGTCGCCGTTCGCGATCCGGATCGCCTCTTGAGCGCCGATCGCGAAGCCCGCGGGACGGTCCGGGAGCTGGTCGGAGACGTCGATCCGCGGAGCCGTGGAGCCCGGGACACCGGACGCCTGCGCGGCGGCGGGCGAGGCCGGCGCTAGCGCGGCCGCGGCCGTCGCCGCGACGGCGAGCGCGGCGCTCAGTCCCCTCCGAACGTCCACAGCTTGTTCCCGATGAAGTTGAGCGGCATCGCGAACGCCACCGCGAACGCCTGCGAGGGGAGCTCCGGTGTCCCAAGCGCGTCGACGAGCAGGGACAGGACGATCAGGTTGACGACGAGCGCGGCGACGCTGACGGTGAAGAAGCGCGCCGCCTGGAATCCCGCGTGCCCCGCGGTGGCGCGGAAGGTCCAGTGACGGTTCCAGAGGAAGTTGTTCATCACCGCGACGCAGAACGCGCCGACGGCGGCGGGAATGTGGTGCACGGCCAGCGCCTCGACGAGGATCGCGAACACCGCCAGGTTGACGACGTAGCCCGTCACCCCGACGACGCCGAACTTGAACAGCTGCATCCAGTTCGTCGGCTTTCGGGTGCCGAGGTGGATCCGGCGGACGAGCTGCCACGTCCACTCCGCCGCCGAGAGCTCCAGATCCGCCTCGGTCCGCCCGGGTCGTGATTCGTGGGGAGCCGCCGTCGACTCCTCCGTCGGCTCCATCACGCCGCCGCCAGCTCGACGTCGGTGGCCACCCCGAAGTGCTCGAGGACGAGTCCCGCGACATCGTGCAGCGACCACTGTCGCCGCCGGCGCTCGATTCCGGGCTCGAAGCCGACGATCAGCAGCGGCGCGAGGGAGTCCCCGGCGTGCAGCGAGCCGTGGCTGCCGCCGCCGATGTGCGAGGCGCCGCCCCAGTCGACGCACTCGTAGCCTTCGGCGAGCGAGCAGACGACGTCGCCGGCATGGGGAGCGATCGCCGCCGACCACAACCGGCCAAGCGCGTCGGGATAGCTTCGCGACTCGATCCGGTCGCCCGCGATCTCCGCATCCAGCACGCCGGGATCGCCATCCAGGGACCACCGCCCGCCGCGCCGGTCCTCAATCTCGGAGCCCGGCCGGAAGGCGAGCTCGCCGCCGGCTCGCTCGACCCTGACCGCGAGATCCTCCCCGAGCGGCGCGCCGACTCCCTCGCGCTCGGCGGGAGTCCCGTCGCCGGTTGACACCCACGCCACGAGGTCGATCCCGTCGAGCGCTCGCAGCCGTGCCCTCAGCGCCGCGTGGGTGTGGGCGAACCGCCGCCCATGCTCGAGCACGTACACCTGCGCCGCGCGCGCCGTGGGGCTGACGGCCAGCTCCGCGTCGCCGGCCCTGTCGCTGTTCGGCTGCAGCACCCGCCACTCGTCGGCGAGCAGCTCGACGATCGGCAGCGCCTGGTCCACGGCCACCTGGGAGTGGTCGGCGAGCAGGATGACGGCATGGTCGGCGAGGAAGGAGCCGAACCCCCCGGCGGCGTCGACCACCCGCTCGAGGCTCGCGTCGGCGTGCGCGATCGACTCGATCGACGCCTCGGGGCCGAAGCGGTGCGAGTAATAGTCGTTGTCCGGTAGCCCGAGCAGCAGGAAGTCGTACAGGTCGTGCTCGACCAGCTCCTCGGCTACGCAGGCCGAGTACTCGTCGCGGGTCCCGGGTCGCGCCAGTGTGGGGCGGCACGGCACCTTGCGGCTCGCGTACAGCTCGCCGTAGAACAGCTCTTCCGGGCCCCACACCGCGTGGTGGAACTTCGCGGCGACCGCCATCCGGCGCAGCAGGCCCTCGAGCCCCAGCTCGTGACGGTGGCGTCCGCGGTAGATCAGAAACGGCGTGCAGGCCGTGCGCACCCCGGCGTCATCGAGCCGCTCGAACACCGTCTCCACTTCGTGCGAGAGGTGGGCCATGTTCATGTTGTAGACCGTGTCGTAGAGCGTGCGGAAGAGCCCGAACGCCCGCGTCGCCTCCAGCGACGAGCCGTACTCGACGTAGCGGCGCTCGACCCGGTGGTACCAGTTCATGCCGCTGATCCAGTGGCGGTCCGGGCCGGCGCCGGTGGCGATCTCCGAGCAGGCGACCGGGGTCACCGAGGGAAAGCTCGACACGCAGTCCGGGACCAGCGCCCCGCGGTCGAGCAGCTTCTTGAACGTCGGGGCGGCCCCCGCCGCGACCGTGCGCTCGAGCATCTCGGTGTGCAGCGAGTCGACGACCACGAGCATCAGCTTCCGCTGAGCCGTGCTCATCGCAATACGCGAAGACCCTCGTGCTTGCGCGTCGCTCGCTGCCGCCTGGCGACGGCGAGCCAGCCGACCGCGGCGAGCGCGATCAGGCCGATCGGAGGCAGGAGCACGGAAAGGCCCGCCAGGATTGCAGCCGCGACGGCAAGGTAGACCACCTGAGCCGCGGGGGAGGCGCCCTGTATCCGCGTGGCGGCACCCCTCACCACTCCGCTGATAACGGAGAAGGCCAGCAGCGCCGTCAGCGCGCCGACCAACCATCCGGGCCACGCGGGATGGTCCTCAGCGGAGAGCGACATCCCGAACAGGATCGCGCCGACCACGAGACCGACCGCCGCAAGCGCCGCGAGCAGCGACGCCGGCGGTCCGGCGCCGTCGCGTGCGGCGACCGCGCCGGCGACCGCGCCGGTCACGGTCCCAGCGGCGAGCGCGAGGCCGAATCCCTGACAGGCTGCAAGGAAGAAGTCCACCGCCCGGGGGAGGCTAACGGCGGGACGCCGATACGCGCTTCCCGGCATCCACCCGCCCGCGTCCGGACGCGCAGCGGAGGACGCGGCCGGAGTGTTCCTAGCCGCGTAGCTTTTCCTGCTCCTGCCGGATCTCTTCCTCGGTGATCGGCTTGCGCCCGTACACGTCCCAGGCGTTGGCGACGACGCCTATTCCCCAGCCGACGATGACGAAGATCGGCCAGAAGAAGGTGCCGTCGTCGCGGCTCACCGCCCAGATCACAACGAGGAAGGCGTTGACGAGAAAGTACATCAGCAGGTGGGCCTTGAAGTCCCGCTTCTTCTTCAGCCGCTCGACCGCCTTGCTGCGCAGGTCCTGCTCGCTTTGCCCGCCGGCTTCCATCCCCGCGCCTGTTCTATCACCCGACCCACGCATCCGCCACACTTCGCCCGTGCCCGAGCACGAGCCGATCCCGGGCGAGCGCCCCGAGAGCAGCCCGTCGCGACATCGTCGCGCGCACACCAGCGCCCGCGACCTCGCGCGCTACGCGGGGCTGTTCGCGCAGCGCACCGGCGTCATGCGCTCGTCGGCGATGCGCGACCTGATGGCGATCACCGCCCGGCCCGAGGTGATCTCGCTGGCCGGCGGCCTCCCCGACACGTCCACGTTCCCACCCGAGTCGTTCGCCGCCCAGATGACCCGTATCGCCCAGGAGTCCTCCGCGCAGGCGCTCCAGTACGGGCCGACCGAGGGCTTCGAGCGCACCAAGGAGTGCCTGCGCGAGGTGATGGCCGCCGAGGGGATGGAGCCCGACCCGGAGGACATCATCGTCACGACCGGTGGACAGCAGGCGATCGACCTCGTCTGCAAGACGCTGCTCGATCCGGGCGACCCGGTGATCTGCGAGGGGCCGACGTACCCCGGAGCGGTGCCCGTGTTCTGCTCCTACGAGGCCGATACGCACCACGTCGAGATGGACGAGGAGGGCATGCGGATCGACGAGCTCGAGGCCGTCCTCGACCGCCTCGAGGGCGACGGGCGCCGGCCGAAGTTCATCTACACCGTGCCCAGCTTCCAGAATCCCGCCGGGGTCACGCTGTCGGCCGAGCGTCGCCGGCGGCTGGTCGAAGTCGCGCGCGAGCGCGAGGTGCTGGTCGTCGAGGACAGCCCGTACGGGCTGCTGCGCTTCGAGGGCGAGGAGCTGCCGCCGCTGTACCAGCTCGACGGGGGGGACTACGTGATCTATCTCGGCACCCTCTCGAAGATCCTGTCGCCCGGGATCAGGCTCGGGTGGTGCGTGGCGCCGCCGCCGGTGATGGAGAAGGTCGTGCTCGGCAAGCAGGCGGCCGACCTCTGCACCTCCACGCTCACCCAGTACTTCGTTGTCGAGTACTTCGCCGAGGGCCGGTGGCGTGAGTACATCGCCGACCTGGTCGAGATCTACCGCGCCCGGCGCGATGCGATGGTCGACGCGCTGGAGCGCTACTTCCCCGCCCAGACCCAGTGGACGCGCCCCGCGGGCGGGCTCTTCGTGTGGGCCACGCTGCCGGACTACATCGACACCGGCGACCTGCTGGCGAAGGCGCTGCGCGAGGACGTCGCCTTCGTCCCCGGCGCGGCCGCGTACGTGGACGGCCGCGGATCGAGCTCGATGAGGCTCAACTTCTCCGGCTCCGACGAGGCGCAGATCCGGGAGGGCATGCAGCGCATCGGCCACGTCGTCGAGGAGCAGGTCGCCCTGTACGAGACGATCACCGCGGAACATCGAATACCCCATCCCGGCGGCGACCCGGCCGCGCCCGGACGCGCAGCGGAGGACGCGGCCGGCGATGGTTCCGGGGGGGACGTCCTTCCCCTTCCTCGGCGTCGGGAGGACTGATGCGCGTCGCCGTCCTCGCCGGCGGGCGGTCGCTCGAGCGGGGCGTGTCGCTGCGCTCCGGCGCGCGGGTCGTCGACGCGCTGCGCTCGCTCGGTCACGAGGTGACCCACATCGACCCCGGCGCCGACCTCGTGCGGCGGCTGAAGTCGGAGCGGCCCGAGGTCGCGTTTCTGGCCCTCCACGGACCGGGCGGCGAGGACGGGACGGCGCAGGAGCTGCTCGAGATCGTCGGCATCCCGTATACGGGGCCGGGGGTGACGGCGTGCATGCGGTGCATGGACAAGGTGACCGCGAAGCAGGAGATCCGGGCCGCCGGCCTGCCGACGCCCGACTGGGTGGCGTTCAACGCGACCGCGTTCCGCGAGCTCGGGGCGGCCGACGCCCTCGACGAGATCGAGGAACGTCTCGGGTTCCCGCTGGTGGTCAAGCCCGCTCGCCAGGGGTCCTCGCTCGGAGTCGAGTTCGCACCGTCGGCGGCGCAGGTGCCGGAGGCGCTCGTCGCCGCGTTCAGCTACGACGACCGGGTGCTGCTGGAGCGCTACGTGCGCGGTCGCGAGCTTGCTGTGGGGATCATCGACGGCGAGCCGCTTCCGATCGTCGAAGCGATCCCGAAGCAAGAGGACTTCTTCAACTTCGAGGCCCGGTACGAGATCGGCCGCACCGACTACGTCTGCCCCGCCGAGCTGTCGGCCGCAGAGGCCGCCTCCGTTCACGACGCGGCGCGCCGCACGTGGGACGTGCTCGGCTGCGCCGGGTTCGCTCGCGTCGACGTCATGCTCGGCGGCGCCGACGCGGCGCCCGAGATTCGCGGCCCTCAGGTGCTCGAGGTGAACGCGATCCCGGGCCTGACCGACACATCGCTCCTCCCCCAGGCGGCGGAGGCCGCCGGGCTGGCGTTCGAGGAGCTGTGCGAGCGGATCGTCGAGCTGGCCCGGACGAGATCGCGGACGGCGGCGCTACCGGGCTGAGGCCGCGGGCGACGCCACCGCCACGCGGCTGCGGGTCCGGAGGCGACGGGCATCGGAGGACGCGTGGCGACCTCGAACCACACCGCGCCGCGGGCCTCGTCGATCCCCCACGCGTCGGCGAGCCGGTCCAGCAGGTAGGCGCGCCAGCCGATCGGCTGCGGCATCGCGTCGTCGAACGACAGGTAGTCGAGCGAGCGCTGGCTGAGCGGGAGCTTGAACGCCCGGCCATCGCCGCTCACCTCGACACGAACGCGCTCGACGCCGACCATGACCGCGATCCCGACGCGCCCGCCCTCTCCCCGGACGCAGGTCGCGACGAGCGACCGGGCAAGCAACGCCGTGGTCAGCCGGGCGCCGCGGTCGACGTCCGCGAGGGCGTCGCGGTCCTCGGTCGCGATCGCATCGCGCGCCCTGTCCGGCGCCCCGTCGTCCGCGGGCAGCTCGAAGCAAAAGCCCCCCTCGCTCACCGCTGCATCCTTGCTGCGTCCTTCGTCCATGGTTCCGGCGACTAGAACACCGGGGGGGCGAAAAAGTAGCTCAGTCGGTGCCTGAGGCGAAATCCTCGGGCGACACCTCGTCGAGGAAGTCCTTGAACTTCTCCACGACCTCCTCGGTGTCCTCGACCTCGTGTTCGAACTCGATCGAGGACTCCTCGATCACGTCGTCGGCGGCGAAGATCGGGGCCGAGGTGCGCACGGCGAGCGCCAGGGCGTCGGAGGGCCGCGAGTCGATCTCCATCTCGGAGCCGTTGACCGAGATCGTGATCGACGCGTAGAACGTGTTGTCGCGAAGCTCGGTCACCGAGACGCGCTCGCACTTGGCGTCGAGCTGGTCGAGCATGTCGCTGAGCAGATCGTGGGTCATCGGGCGGGGCGTCGAGGCGCCCTGGAGCTTCATCAGGATGGCCGCGGCCTCCGGATGCCCGATCCAGATCGGAAGGAAGCGATTGCCGTCGACGGTCTTCAGCAGCACGATCGGCTGCTTGCCCACCATGTCGAAGCTCACGCCGTAGATCTGCATTTGCTGCACGAAATAAGCTCCCGGCCTCGGTCACGGCCATTATAGGTACGGGACTCGCACGCTCCTGAGCGGCGTCCTGGGACAATCGGGGGCGTGTCGGACTCACGTCAGCAGGTCTGGATCGACGCCCCGCTGCAGGTCGTGTGGGACCTGATCGCCGACGCCAAGCGCCACCCTGAGTGGTGGCCGCGGGTGGTCGCCGTCCAGTGCGAGGGCTTGAGGAGAGCTGCACCTACCGCGAGGTGGTCCAGTCCCCGGTCGGCAAGGAGGAAATGCAGCTCGAGGTCGAACGGCTCGACGACTGCGAGGAGCTCGCGATCCGGTGCATCAACACCGGGACATTCGTCCGTTTCGCGCCCACCGAGGCCCAGGGCGGCACGTTCGTCGACGGGCGGATGGGCATGGACCCGAAGGGGATCGTCTACCGGGTCGTCGACTCGATCGTCGGCCAGCGCTACTTCCGCGCCTGGCTCGCCGACTCGCTGGAGGCGATGCGCGGCGCCGCAGTCGACCGCGCCAGGCTCGGGGCCGTCGAGTAGAGGTCGGGGCGGGTCACGAACCCGTGGGGTTGACCCCGGGCGGAGTCTGTACGCGCTGCGCCTGCGGCGCGCGACGCGACACCGTGGCTAGCTGCGCTCGGGCAGCTCGACCGCGAACCGGGCGCCGCGACGCGCGCCGCCGTCGACGCTGATCTCGCCCCCCAGCGACTCGACGATGCGCTTGGCGAGCGCGAGCCCGAGGCCCGAGCCGTCGCTGGCCCGCGCCGGGTCGCCGCGCCAGAAGGGATCGAAGACCCGCTCGGCGGCACCCGGGGGAATGCCCTCGCCGCTGTCCTCGACGGTCAGCCGCAGCGACCCGGCGCGGCGCTGTGCCTCGACCCGAACGGTCCCGTCCGCCGGCGTGTGGCTGATCGCGTTCTGGAGCAGGTTCTGAAGCACGCGGGTGAGCCGCGGCGAGCACGGCGACGCCGCGGCGTCGGCGAGGTCCGCCTCGACCCTCAGCCCCTTCTCCGTCGCCTGCCCGTCGCAGGCCGCAAGGGCGGACTCGACCACCTCGGCGATCGTCGCCCGCCGCACCTCGACCTCGATCGCGCCGGCGTCGACCTGCGCGAGCTCGAACAGGTCGTCGACCAGCCTGGCGAGAGTGTCCACACCCGTGCGCATCTCGGCGACGTAGTGGCGCAGCGTCGGCGGGTCCTCGACGACACCCTCGTCGATCGCCTCGGCCATCGCGCGCAGGCTCGCGAGCGGGGTCCGCAGATCGTGCGACACCGCCGTGGTCAGGTCCCGGCGTTGGCGCTCGACCGCGCGACGGCGCGCCGCGACGTCCCGATACCAGGCCAGCCCGCCGACGGCGACCGTGAGCGCGATCGCGGGCAAGAGCAGCAGGGCGAGATGGGCGATCTCCTTGCCCGGCATCCCGGCGAGCGCCGCCGACCCGAGCGCAGCGGCGCCGGCGAGCAGCCCGGCGCCGATCGCAAACAGCAGCGGTCGCCAACGGCGTGCCAGGGCGCGGCCCCCGCTCACGGCTCGAACCGGTACCCGGCGCCCCACACGGTGACCAGGTGGCGAGGGCTCGAGGGATCCTCCTCGATCTTCTCGCGAATCCGCCGCACGTGGACCGTCACGGTCGCCGGGTCGCCCTCGAAGGCGACGTCCCAGAGCTCGTCCAGGAGCCGGTAGCGGCTGAACACGGCGCGGGGACTGGACGCAAGGTGGTGGAGCAGGTCGAACTCCTTCGCGGTCAGCCGCACCGCGTCGCCCGAGACGAGAACCTCCCGTGAGCGTGGATCGATCGTCAGCCCGTCGAAGCACAGGACCTCGTCGTCCTCCTCCTCACCGGCGCCGGCCGCGGCGCCGCGTCGCAGCACCGCCTTGATCCTCGCCACGACCTCCTTCGGAGAGAACGGCTTCGACACGTAGTCGTCGGCGCCGACCTCGAGCCCGACGATCCTGTCGGTCACCTCGCCGCGCGCGGTGAGCATGATCACGGGGCTGTGGACCCCGGCGCCGCGCATGCGGTGGAAGACCTCGAACCCGTCGATCCGGGGCAGCATCAGGTCGAGCACGACCAGGTCGGGTTCAGCCGCGCGCAGCGCCGCAAGCGCGGCCTCCCCGTCTGCGGCGATGTCGACCTCGAACCCGTCGCGGGCGAGGTAGCGCGCGAGCACGTCTCGGACCATGGGCTCGTCGTCGACGACCAGGACTCGGTCCGATCCCATGTCGCGATCCTCCTCCGCGATCCTTAAGCCGACCTTACCGCGAGGGGCGATACGCTGCCCGAGGTCGCGAGGACGACGGAGTGAGAGGCCAGGATCGCAGGGAACAGAGGCGCGCCGGAGCGGTCCGGCCGACGCGGCCAACAGCAGCCCTCGCGGTCCTGGTCTGCGCGGGATTCCTGCTCGGGCCGTCCGGGGCCGCGCCCGCGAAACCGAAGCTTCCCGAGCTCGACCTCTCCGACGCCGACCGCTGCGACTTCATCGCCGACCCCGGGAGCCGGTTGTGCCTGCTGCCGTTCCCGAACGACTACTACACGGTCCGCGACCGCGACACGCGGACCGGGCGACGCGTGAACCTCCACCCGGAGTCGATGCCCGCCAATGCCGCAGGCGCGCACATCGACCCCGCGCCCTACAACCTCAACGACGGGTTCAGCCCCGGACAGCCGATCGTGCTCCGCGTCCCGGGCATCGACGACCCCGACGACCTGCGCGCGAGCGGCGCGGTCCCGATCAACCACATCGGCCGCTACAAGCGGCGCCGCCAGCCGATCGTCCTGATCGACGCCGAGACCGGGAAGCGGCGGCCGATCTGGGCCGAGGTCGACTCGAACGCGACCGACCCCGACGACGTCGCGCTGCAGATCCAACCGGCGCGCAACCTGCGCTCCCGGCATCGCTACGTCGTCGCGCTGCGCAACCTGCGCACCGCGGAGGGCGAGGAGATCCAGGCACCGGCCGGCTTCCGCCACTACCGCGACGACGTGCCGTCGGACCGCAGGCCGATCGAGCGCCGGCGGCGCCACTTCGAGCGTCTGTTCCGCATCCTGAGGCGGGCCGGGATCGCGCGTCGCAACCTGTACCTGGCGTGGGACTTCACGGTCGCCAGCGACCGCAACATCGCCGACCGCCTGCTACACATGCGCGACCAGTCGTTCGCGGAGCTGGGCGACCGCAAGCTCGCCAACAAGCGGGTCCAGGGGCGCCCGCCCGCGTTCCGGATCAGCGCGGTGGACGAGTTCACGCCGGCGGGGAACCCGGACGTCGCGAGGGAGGTCCGAGGCGAGGTCGACGTTCCGTGCTATCTCGCGCCGGACTGCCGCCCCGGGGGCCGGTTCGTGCTCGAGGCGGACGGCCTCCCGAGCCGCACGGGATCGTGGGCGGCGGAGTTCCGCTGCATCGTGCCCCGCTCCGTCACCGCCGCGGGGGCGGCCCCGGCCCGGGCGGCGATCTACGGTCACGGGCTGTTCGGCTCGAGCGTCGAGATTCGCTCCGACCTGATCGAGGGGTTCGCGGACGACTACGGGTTCGTGATCTGCGCGACGGACGAGATCGGGATGTCCGCCGGCGACCTTCCCAACACAGCGGGGATCCTTGTCGACCTGTCGCGCTTCCCCGAGCTGACCGACCGCGTCCAGCAGGGGCTTTTGAACGAGCTCGTCCTCGGGCGTGCGTTGATCCACCCCGGCGGCCTCGGCGCGCATCCCGCATTCCACAGGGACGGGTCGGGCGCCACCCCCTCGGTCGTCGACACCCGGCGGCTGTACTACGAAGGCAACAGCCAGGGCGGGATCCTCGGCGGCGCGCTGACCGCCGTCGCGCCCGACTTCACCCGCGCGGTCCTCGGGGTGCCCGGGATGCGCTACTCGATGCTGCTGCCGCGGGCGACGCCGTTCGACGAGTTCGCGGCGGTGCTGTACCCGAACTACCCCGACGAGCTCGAGCGGCCGCTGATCCTGTCGCTGACCCAGATGCTGTGGGACCGCAGCGATCCGAACGGCTACGCCCGGCGGATGACTAGCCGCCCGCTCCCGGACACCCCGGAGCACAAGGTCCTGATGGCGGTCGCGTTCGGCGATCATCAGGTGACGAACTTCGCCGCCGACGTCGAGGCGCGGACGATCGGCGCCCGCAAGCACGCCCCGGTCCTCGACCCGGGTCGATGGCCGGAAGTGGCCGTGCTGTGGAACGTCCCCCGAATCGAGCGCTACCCGTTCAAGGGCTCGGCGATCTTCTACTCCGACATTGGCCCCGTCCGGCCGGATCCGAGCGACCCGTCGCGGACGATCGGCACGGCGGCGCCGCCGCTCGCCAACGTCCCCAACCGCACCGGCGAGGATCCGCACGGCGCGCCGCGCGGGATCCCGTACGCGCTCGAGCTCGCGAGCCGGTTCCTGGCGCCCCGGGGCCGGGTGATCGACCCCTGCGGCGGCGCGCCCTGCTACGCGGGCGGCTACACGGGACCGTAGTCAGGCGAACAGATGGTTCGTACTCGCGCCCGTCCCTGCAGCGGCCGCGCGAGTGCTTGCACCTGCCGTCCCTGCAACGACCGCACGAAGAGCTTGCACTTCGCGCCTGACAGTGGGCGATCCTGGACTCGAAATCGTGACGAAAGGCCGAATCGAGGGATCTACGCTCGCTGAGTTGCCAGACCGAGTTGCGCCTAGCAGGCACCCGGGCGGTCGACGGCCAGTGCGACCGTCGTGCCTGGTCGCATCTCCTCGCCAGCCGCCGGATCTGTCTCGCAGACCTCCCAGTTCTCGGACTCAACGATTCCAAATAGCCCCCCGCCTTCGGCTCGACTGCGCAGCCCGAGGTCGCTGAGTTCCTGGTCGGCGATATCGAGTCGCTCCCCAGCGAGGTCGGGCAACTCGATCCCCTGCGTGCCCTCTCCACCGCCGTCGGCCAGCTCGGGCACCTCCATCGCGGCCCCCACACCGAGGCCGATCACGCCCACGACGGCGGTCAGCACGGCGATCCGCCGGAAGCGCTGCGGCTTCCGTGGCACTACCTTGGTCGGCTCGGGTAGGGCCTCCGTCGGTAGCGGGAGCGTGTCGGATGCCGACGCAGCGACACCGGGGACCACCGCA
>DATHVJ010000106.1:0-5249 GCA_035461345.1 Solirubrobacterales bacterium
CCCCGGTCGCCACCGATCCGGACGACCACTCGCGCATGCCGCCGGAGCGGCAGCGCGTGTTCATGGTGCGCCGCCTGGGCGCGGTTGCGGTCGGCATCCTGATCCTGATCCTGCTCGTGCTCGGCGTTCGCGGCTGCCTCAACGCCCGCAAGGAGCGGGCGTTCGAGAACTACGCCCGGGACCTGACGACCGTGGTCCAAGAGGAGCAGCAGATCAGCGAAGACTTCTTCGGCCGCTTCTCCGACCCGGGGAACCTCGAGGAGCTCGAGTTCGAGACCGCGATCCGCGCGGACCGAAGCCACGCCGAGCAGCTCGTCAGCAGGGTCGAGGGACTCGACCCGCCCGGCGAGCTCGACGGCGCGCAGGAGGACGTGGAGTTGGCGTTCCAACTCCGGGCCGACGGCCTGGCGGCGGTCGCGGACAACATCGGCGCCGCGCTCGGGGACGAGGACCCCGGAACGGCGCGGAACCAGATCGCCCGGCACATGGAGGACTTCCTCGCCGGCGACGTCCTGTACCGCAGCGGCCGGGATGAGATCAACGCGGTGCTTGCCGACGAGGGGATCGACGAGAAGGCCCCGCGAAGCGAGTTCTTCCCCCGCGCCGACGGTGAGCCGGACGTCGAGTGGCTCGACCCGCTCACGATCACCGAGAGCCTCGCCGGGATCACCGGCGAGAGCGAGCAGGCGAGCGGCGGTGTGCACGGGCTCGGGGTGTCGGCGGTGCTGATCGGCGACACCGCGCTCGCCGCGGGCTCGACGAACACCGTCGCCGGCGGCGCCTCGGAGGTCGAGGTCCAGATCGACAACCAGGGCGACTCGACCGAGTCGGACATCCCGGTCCAGGTGTCGATCAGCGGCGCCGACGAGTCGATCGAGGGCGAGGCGACGCTGGAGCGGATCGCCGCCGGCGAGACGCAGAGCGTCACCGTCCAGCTCGACCCGGCGCCCTCGAAGGGCACCAGCGGCACGATCGAGGTCTTCGTCGAGCCTGTGGCCGACGAGCAGGTCGTCGACAACAACGAGTTCACCGCCGAGGTCAGCTTCGAGTAGCGCGGACGGCGCCCGCTTCGGCGGCGGTGCCCTCCCTATCCTTCCGCCGGTGTCCGACCTCGGCTCCACGGCGGGAACGGCGGCGCTGATCGCAGGCGGGATCGCGCTCGTCGCGCTGGCACTCGCGATCCACGCGGTGGCCGGGTTGCGCCGGCTGCGCCGCGATCAGCGCGCGGTGCTCGGGGAGGCCGGGTCGCGGGACGTGCTCGCCTACGTGCGGGACCTCGAGCGCGGCGTCGAGGCGCTCGGCGGACGCGTCGCCGAGCTCGACTCCGCGACGACCGTGACGGCGCGCCGCCTGGACGGCGCGATCACCCACTCCGCGGTGGTCCGCTACGACGCCTACGGGGAGATGAGCGGCAAGCAATCGAGCTCGGTCGCGCTGCTCGACGACCACCGCAACGGCGTCGTCCTGTCGTCGATCCTTCACCGCGAGCAGGCCCGGCTGTACGCGAAGGGGGTCTCCGGAGGCGCGTCGGACATCGAGCTGTCCCCCGAGGAGCAGGCCGCCGTCGACGCGGCACTCGCCCGGTCGGACCACAGCTGATGCGAATCGCCTACCTGGGGCCGGCCGGCACCTTCACCGAGGATGCCCTGCGGGCCGCACTCGGGGACGCCGGCGCGGTCGAGCTCGTCCCGAGGGCGACCGTCTTCGACACGATCGTGGCCGTCGACTCCGGCGAGGCGGAGCGGGGGCTGGTCCCGTTCGAGAACTCGATCGAGGGGGCCGTCCGCTCCACCCTCGACACGCTGGCGTTCGACACGCACGGCGTGACGATCGTGGGCGAGCACGACTACCCGATCCGCAACAGCCTGATCGCGCGCACGGACCAGCCGCTCGAGGAGATCACGACGGTGCTGTCGCATCCCCAGGCCAGTGCCCAGTGCGCGCGCTTCATCCGCGAGCGGCTCCCAAACGCCGAGGTCCGGGCGGCGACCAGCACCGCAGAGGCGGTGCGACAGGTGGCGGCCGCCGACGAGCCGTGGGCGGCGCTGGGAGCGAGCTCCGCGGCGCGGATCTACGGGTGCACGGTGCTCGCCGAGGGAATCGAGGACAGCCCCGACAACGTGACGCGATTCGTGTGGATCGCGCCCGCAGGGACCCGAGCGTCCGGCGACGGCCCGTGGCGAACCACGCTGGTGTTCTCGGAGCTGGGCGAGGACAAGCCGGGCGCGCTGGTCGATGCCCTGGTCGAGTTCGCGAGCCGCGGGGTGAACCTGAGCCGGATCGAGTCTCGCCCGCGCAGGCGCGGCCTGGGCCGCTACATGTTCTTCTGTGACCTCGAGGGATCGGCCGACGACCCGGTCGTCGCCGAGGCGATCGAGGGCCTGCGGAGGAAGGCGGAGTCCGTGCGGGTGCTCGGCAGCTATCCCGTCGCCACCGAGGGCGTCCCTTAGCCGACCCTGCGACGGCGGACGCGAAGCGGAGAGAGCGTCCCTTAGCCGACCCTCCGACGGCGGACGCGCGTAGCGGAACACGTCGCGGGAATGGCTTTGGTGCTGGCTAGAATCCGGGCCACCATGGACCGGCAGGCCACTCTGCCCAAGGCGGCTCCCGCAGACCCGGGCCGGAGCACGTCGGCCGGTGGTCACGCGGGCAGCGGCCGGGTCCTCGTCCTCAACGCGACCTACGAGCCGATCAACGTGTGCACCGTGCGGCGCGCGACCGTGCTGGTGCTGAAGTCGAAGGCCGAGATCGTGGAGAGGGGCGACACGCGGCTTCGCTCGGAGCGAATGGCGCTCGAGCGACCGGTGGTGATCAGGCTGGTCACCTACGTCCGCGTCCCCCGCGACGTGCATCGCCGCAAGATCACCCGCAAGGCCGTGCTGGCCCGCGACTCGTGGACGTGCCAGTACTGCGGACAACGCAAGCCGTCCCTGACGGTGGACCACGTCATCCCTCGCAGCCGGGGCGGGACGTCGGCGTGGGACAACATTGTCGCCTCGTGCGCGGCGTGCAACCGGCGCAAGGGCAATCGGCTGCCGCGCGAGGTCGAGATGCACCCGCGCCGCCGCCCCAAGCCGCCGGGACCGACGGTGTTCATCCAGATCGCCAGCCCGCGGATACCCAACGCGTGGGAGCCGTACCTCGTAACCAGCAGAGCCGCCGCCTAACCCAGCGCAGACCCGCTCGAACCGGACGCGAAGCTGAGGATTCGAGCGGAATGAAAGAGGACCGCCCGAAGGCGGCCCTCTCGAGGTGCGGTACAAGCGTGCCCGGGGCTCGAACGCGCGGGAAGGGACAGATCCCGCACCCCGGCTCGCCGGTGCCCGGGTTGGATTCCGCCGGGCGGCCGCACCACCGCCCACGGTAGACCGGGTACCGATGGAGCCTCACGGCTCCAGGCGCCCGGGCTAGCGGCCCGACACCTCCAGAGTCCCGTAAAGCATGTGAATCAAGCTAGGACCACCTCCTTTCTCTGGTGAGTCCATTGAAGCAGGCGAGGAGGCGGGCTGATCCCTACAGCCGGCCGCGGGCCCGCGCATAGCCCTGCGCGAACTCGCGCGTGCGACGGCGGGCCAGGAACATCCGCAGGGCCATCCACGGCGCGATCGAGTAGAGGCCGATCACGGGGCGGATCGGGCCACTGCTCACGATGACCTCGGCACGGTCCTCGCGGATCGCCTCGACGACCGCCTCCCCGACGCGCTCCGGCGGCTCGGGCTTGAGCCCCGGCGGGGGCTCGTCGACCTCGTCCTCGAGCCGACCGTACATGCCGACGCGGCTGATGAACGTGGGGCAGATCGCCGAAAACGAAACCGGCTCGTCGGCGTACTCGGCGCGCAGGGAGTGGGTGAAGCCGACGACGCCGTGCTTCGTCGCAGCGTACGAGGCAAGGTAGACCGAGGCGATCTTGCCCGCCAGCGACGCGAGGTTGACCACGTGGCCGCGGCGCCGCTCGAGCATTCCGGGTAGCACCAGCCACGTCAGGTCCATGACCGCGAGGAGGTTCACGGTCGTGATCGCATCGAGCTCCTCGCGGGTCGCCTTCGTGAACGCGCCCCCGAACTCGAGCCCGGCGTTGTTGACGAGGACGTCGAGAGGCCCGATCGCCTCCTCCGCCTCGCGCACGAGGCGCTCGCGCTCACCCGCCTCGGTCAGGTCGGCGGCGATCGCCTTCGCGTCGATCCCGAAGCGCCCCAGCTCATCGGCCCGCGCGTCGAGCTCGCTCCCCGGGAGATCCGAGAGCACGAGGTTCGTCCCCCGCCCCGCGAGCGCCCGGGTGATGTACTCGCCGAGCCCTCCGGCCGCGCCCGTGACCAGGGCCCGCGCTCCCCGCAGCTCCACCATGGAGCCGGGAGCCTAGATGAGCGTCACTTGCGGCGCTTCCCGCGCGCGGGCTCTGACTTCGAGCGGGGCTTGTTGCCGGCGCCGTCGGCCGACGCGCCGGTGCCGGACGTCACGTCGGCCTTGACCGCGGCGTCGGCGCCCTCGACCCCGGACCCGGACTCGACGACCGGCGCGACGGCGCTGACCCGGTCGCCCGAGCCGACGTTCATGACCCGCACGCCTTGGGTGGCTCGGCCCATCTTCGAGATGTCGCTCACGGAGGTCCGCTGCACCATCCCGTTGTGGGAGATGAACAGCAGGTCCTGGTGCTCGCGAACCATCAGCGCGCCGGCGAGCCCGCCCTTCTTCGTCGTCAGCTTGATCGTCAGCACCCCCTTCGTCCCCCGGCCCTTGACGGGGTACTCGGACACCTTCGTGCGCTTGCCGTAGCCGTTCTCGGTGACGACGAGCAGCTCGCACTCGGGTCGCGCCACATCGAGCGCCAGCACCCGGTTTCCCTTGTCGGACACGTTCATCCCCTTGACCCCGGAGGTGTCGCGACCCATCGCTCGAACGGCCTCGTTGCTGAATCGCGACGCGTGCCCGGACTTCGACACCAGCAGCAGGTCGTCCTTGCCCGACGTCAGCCGCACCTGGACCAGCTCGTCCCCCTTGCGGATCTTGATTGCGATGATCCCGTCGGCGCGGATCGGGGTGTTGTAGGCGGCGAACTCGGTCTTCTTGACCAGCCCCTTCGCGGTCGCGAACACGAGGTACTTCCCTTCCTTGAAGTCGCGCGTCGGGATCACCGCCATCACCCGCTCGCCGTCGCGCAGCGGCAGGACGTTGACCAGCGCCTGGCCCTTCGAGGTCCGCGACCCCTCCGGCAGCTCGTACACCTTCAGCCGGTAGACCTTGCCCTTGTT
>DATHVJ010000107.1:0-13034 GCA_035461345.1 Solirubrobacterales bacterium
GACCTGGAACGAGGAGCCGCAGCCGCAGGCCGCGACGACGTTCGGGTTGTTGACCGCGAACCCGGCGCCCTGGAGGCCCTCGACGTAGTCGACCTCGGAGCCGAACACGAACTGCATGCTGACCTTGTCGACGATCACCGACACGCCGCCGTGCTCGAAGACGTGATCCTCCTCGCGCGGCTTGTCGAAAGCGAGCGCGTACTGGAACCCGGAGCACCCTCCGCCCCGCACGGCGACCCGCAGCGCCTGCTCGGAGCCGTCCTCCTGGGCGGCGAGCAGTTCGTTGACCTTCTCGGTCGCCTTGTCGGTGAGGATGATCGCTTCCTTGGTCTCAGCCATCGCCTTTATTGTAGAGGGCATTAGGGACTGCGCTCGGAGCGCTCGGGCGACGTGCCCACGCGCTGTCCGTAGGCGTGCTCGAGGTACTCGAGTATTCGCTTCGAGTCGTGGATCACCTCGTCGCCGTCGACGAGCACCGGGACGCGGTCCTGCCGCGTGAGCTCGACGATCTCCGGGCGGTCGGCCCTCCGGTACGGGATGCGCTCGGTGCGGTGCTCGATGCCGAGCTTGCGCAGCCGCCGCTCCACGGCGCCGCACGGGCACAGGAAGTTGGTCGGCGTTCGGCACCGGTACAGGACGACGGCCCCAGCGCCCGGCTCACCGCCGCTCACCGGCCCAGAACCCGCCCGCCGAGCCGCACCACGCGGCCCGCGACCTCGAGCGGCAGCGTCACGAGGTGGGTACGCCCGACCCGGTCGCCGAGCTGGTCCATCTGCCACCGGACGGTGTCCTCGAGCGTCTCCTCGTGCGGCCGCGGCCGGAACCCGAGCTCGCGCTGCGCCTTGTCGCTGCGGTACGTCCACCACTCCAGCCCCGAGCGGACCTCGTCGACCGACGTCGGGACCCGGACCGGCGTGTGCGACAGCGCCTCCACCCCCGCGACCGCCAGCGCCCCCGGAACCCGAAGCTGCGGAGCGGGCACGCCCGAGATCCGCGACAGGTCCGCGAACAGGCGGCCGAGGGTGAAGTTGCGCCCCCCGAGGATGTAGCGCTCGCCGGTCCTTCCCCGCTCGTCCGCCTGCAGGTGCCCGGCGGCGACGTCGCGCACGTCGACGATGTTCAGCGCCCCGCCCACGTACACCGGGATCTCGCGCAGGAGGAAGCGGCGCACCAGCTGATTCGAGGTCCCGTGGGGATCGGGGTCGTCGGGGCCGAGCACGAAGGACGGATTGACGATCACCACGTCCAGCCCGCGTTCGGCGTAGCGCATCGCCTCCTGCTCTGCCTCGTGCTTCGAGTTGACGTACGAGATCCCGAGCCGCCCGCCGGTGAACGGCTGCGTCTCGTCCGCGGACTCACCCGGGCGCGCGGGACCGATGGCGCCGACGGACGACGTGTGCACGACGCGCTCCACCCCGGCGCTCCGTGCCTCGTCGAGCACGTTCCGCGTGCCCCCCACGTTGACCTCGAACACCCGCTCCCGAGCGGTCGGGCGCATCGACGTGATCCCCGCGACGTGGAAGACCCGCTGCACACCCTCCATCGCCTGCCGCACCGATTCGCGGTCGACAACGTCGCCGATGGCCGGCTCGAGATCGATCCCCTTGAGGCTCTCGAGCCGCGACGTCCGCCGGACGAGAAGCCGCAGGTCGTCGCCCCGCTTCGCCAGCGCCCGGACCACGTGCGATCCGACGAAGCCCGTGCCGCCGGTGACCAGCGTCTTTCCCATCCACGCGGATGGTAGTGGTGCCTCTCGCAGCGCTCGCACGGGAAATGACGAGGCCCAGGCACCGCCAGGCAAGGACGCAGGGAGCACAGGTAGCAGCCCTACCTGTGCGACCGAGGACGCAGCATGGCGGTGATCTGGGGCCGTCATTTCTGGTGAGCGCTGCGTGAGGTACCACTAGTCCCGCATCGCTCGCGGCGGCCGGGGTGATATGAACCCGGCGTGGAAGCCGGACCCGGCGCGACCGCGATCGTCTGCGACACGACGACATATCTCCCGGCCGAGGAGATCGAGCGGCTGGGCATCCACGTGGTCAGCCTGTACGTCTCGCTCGAGGGTCGCCAGGAGCCCGAGGCGGATATCACCGACTATGCGGGGTTCTACGACCGGCTTCGCGCCAGCGCCGAGGGCGCGACCACCTCGCAGCCCTCGGTCGGGGACTTCGTCGCCGCGTACGAGCCGCTGCTCGCGGCGCAGCGGGAGATCGTGTCGATCCACATCTCGGCCGGGATCTCGGGGACCTACGAGGCCGCGATGCAGGCGCGCCAGCGGCTGATCGACGAGGACGGGCGCGGCGAGCGGATCCACGTCTACGACAGCCGCACCGGCGCCGGCGGCATGGGGCTGGTGGCGATCGCCGCGGCCCGCGCCGCCGCCTCGGGCGGCGGCGCCACTGCCGTCGTCGAGCGCGCCATGGCGACGCGCCAGGCGCTGCGGATGTGGTTCGCGGTCGAGACGCTCGAGTACCTGCGCCGTGGCGGGCGGATCGGCGCCGCCCGCGCGCTGCTCGGCTCGACGCTGAAGATCAAGCCGATCCTCACGCTCGAGGACGAGATCACGCCGGTCGAGCGGGTGCGGACCCGGAAGCGGGCGCTCGAGCGGCTGGTCGAGTACGGCCGCGAGCTGCACGCCGACGGCGCCGACGCCTGGGTGGTCCAGCACGTCCAGGATCCCGACACCGCGGCCCGCCTGGTCGACGAGTGCCGGGGGATATTCGGGTCGGAGCCGGCGTTCGTGTCCGAGATCGGCCCCGTCCTCGGCGCCCACGTCGGGCCCGGCCTGATCGGGATCGGCGGGGTGCCGCGCAGCGCCCTCGGGTAGGCCCATCGGCCGTCGTTAACCTCCGTCCCGTGAGCGGGATGTCGATGCCACGCGGAAGAGAGTTGGCCGCACTGGCCCTGATAGCGGTCATGGTGGTGGGCAGCCTCACGCTGTGGCTCGCCGTCCCGCTGGGGTGGCTGTGGGTGGCGTCGAAGCTCAACCAGTCGCTCGACCCGAGCTTCGGCGCCTACGTAGCGGTCGCGATCGGCATCCCCGCGACGATGCTGGTGCTGTTCACGCTCCTGCGGCGGGTCGACGCCGCGCACCGCGCGCTGACCGGAACCGCAACCGAGGCTGTGCCGGCCCCGCCGCCGTGGCGGCGCAGCATGCGCGACGCGCGCGACATCCGCACCCCCACCTCGGCGCTCGACGTGATCCTCGTCGCGACGGCGATCGCGGCCGGGCTCGTGCTGCTCGTGTGGTTCGCGTTCTTCGCCGGCTCGCCGCTGCCGCAGTAGCGCCCGCGCCCACTCGAGGAGCTCGCGCGTGTAGGACAGCCGGAGGTTGTAGCGGTTTGACGATCCGCAACCGCGCGGCCCGGCGCGCTTTAAGAGCGGCGTCGGCGGCGGCGCAGGGCGAGGAAGCCGCCGACGACGAAGCCGGCGATCGCGGCGCCCGCGATCAGCTCGTCGCGGTGCTCGCGAACCTGACGGCGCCAGTCGGTCAACTCGGTGACGCGGCGGCGCAGCATCTCCACCGAGCCGGCGAGCTCGCCGCGGCGCGCCTCGACGTCGCGCCGGATCTGCTCCGCGGTGCGCTCGGGCGCGCCTGCCGGTGCGGGCCTCGCGGGCGCGGTGCCGCCGGCGACGCTTTCGGGCTGCGAGCTCACTGTCGCGGAGCCACCCACGGCTCCTCGGCCTCGGACTCGAACTGCTCCTTGGCCCGCTTCGCCTCCTCGATCGCCATGTCGGGCGTCGGCGGCGCGCCGGCCTGGAACGAGCGGTACGCGAACAGCCCCGCCGCGATCCCGACCACGAGCCAGAACAGCCCCTCGATCAGGAAGCCGAGCCACACGTCGTCCTCGAAGAAGAGGTCGTTGAGCAGCCACGCGACGCCGTGCATGAACATCGCCAGCGCCATCAGCACGAACACGCCGGCGACGATCCCGGCGACCGAGCCGCGGAGGATCTTGTTGACCTTGTCCGAGACCTCGGCCTTGGCGAGCTCGATCTCCTCGCGGATCAGGCCCGACGTCTGCTCGGAGATGTCGATGACGAGCTCGCCGACCGTGCGCTCGTCGGAGTCCGTGCGCGGCGGGGGCGGCCCGGGCGGGGGCGGCGGTGGAACGCGCTCGGCCATGTCAGGCGCGCCGCCTCACTCCGGCGGGTCCTCGCTGAAGACGCGGTGCCAGATCGCCACCGACACGCGGTGTGCGCCGAGGCTCGCGACAGCCCCCGTCGCGGCGAGCAGTCCGCTCCACAGCAGGCGTCTGACGATTTCGTTGTCCACGTTCTCTAGCTTCCCGCACCGGCGGTCTTGACCTTCCCGCTGCGGCGGGTGGAGTAAACCACCTCAGCCCCGGCCGGTGCGTCGCCGACGGCTCCCCGCTCCCCGTACTCCGCCCAGCGCTCGAAGAAGCGCCGGTACACGGTGTAGGTCCAGTCGCGGTCGAGCACGTCGAACGCGGCGTGGGCCCCGCCGGGGACGATCCACACCCGGACCAGTTCGTTGTCGCCCTTCGCCTCGTCGAGCATCCGCGCATGCTCGACGGGAACGATCTGGTCGTCCTCCGAGTGCAGCACCAGCACGGGGACCCGTGCGCGGGCGATGCTGTGGCGCGCCGACGAACGCTCCCAGATCTCGTCCGCGCTGACGCCGTAGTAGGGAGCCGCGATCGCCTCGATCGGCTCCACGAGCGTGTCGATCTCCTCCGGCCAGCGCCCCGAGCGCACCCGGGAGCGAAGCATCGCCAGGAACATCCGGTTGATCGCGTACGCGGGGTGCTTTCGGGGCACCCTGCGTGACAGCCGCTCGGCGGCGCGCCTGGTGTCGGCGGGGCCGCAGATCGCGAGGATGCCGCCGTCGAGCGCCACCTCGGCCCCGGGGAGGTGGGCGGCGTTCAGAACCGAGGAAGCCCCGAGCGAGATCCCCAGCGCCCCTACCGAGGTGGCGCCGAGCTGCTTGAGATGGCGGCCCGCGTGGACCATGTCCTGGCCCTCCTTCCAGCCTCCCGTGGAGGGCGCGTGGCTGAGCAGCTCGGTCACCCCGAAGCTGCGCAGGTCGACCGCGGCGACGTTGAAGCCCCACTCGAAGTAGGCGCGGACGGCGATCTCACGCACGTAGTCGAACAGCCGGTTCGAGAACAGCCCGTGGACGACGATCAGGCCCGGTCGCTCGTGCTCGTGGAGCGCGACCATGGCACCGATCCGCTCCCCGTCGGCGCCGGCGAAGTGGTCGTGGCGGAACTGGCCCGGGTACGAGTAGCCCCACCCCACCGTGTGCCGGTGCTGGGCGAGCACGAACGGCGCCCAGTCGAGCAGCCCCTTGCGCAGCTCGGCCGTCTGCGAAGGATGGAGGTTGTGCGGGACCGCCTTCAGCTCGCCCATCAGCGCGTCCATCGAGCGCTCGCCGGCCGGCGGCACCGGGAGCCCAGGCCCCTGGCCCCCGAAGCGTGCGAACAGGCGCCGGAACGGGCCCGACACCCACTGCCCGAGCAGCCACGCCGGGAGCAGCAGCGCGCCGAAGACGACGTTGAGGACCTTGGCCACGCCGTGCAGCACGCGGTCCTGGCGCCGCGTCGTGGCAAGCGACTCCCACATGCCTACGCGCCGTCGGCCGAGGCGCCGTCGGCGGGCGCGCGCGGCTCGAGCCCACCGCAGATCGTCTCGGTGACCATGTCCTTGGCGCGCTCGAAGTCGGCGTCGCCGGTCGGGATGAGCTCGAACACCCAGCCGGACAGGAGCTGCTCGATCGCGCCGTAGAACCACATCGAGGCGAACAGCGGATCGACGTCGCGGCGGAGCTCGCCGCGCGCCTGCCCGTCGGCGACGATCTTGGCAATCTTCTCGTACGCGCGCCGGATCTCGGGGAGATGTGTGCGCCCGAACGAGTTCGCCGCCCGCGTCACCTCGACGATGATCACCTTCATCAGCTCGGGCTCGTGACGGTAGGACTCGACGATGAAGTTGGCCACCGCGCGCAGCTTGTCGCGCGACGGGACATCCTGCGCGTCGACCTCGTCGATCGCGGCCAGCAGCAGCGACCAGCGCTCGGTGAAGAGCTCGTTCAGAACCTCGTCCTTGGACTTGAAGTAGTGGTAGACGAGGCCGTAGGCGACGCCGGCCTCGTCGGCGATGTCGGAGACGCGGCAGTGGTGGAATCCCTGGCGGGCGAAGACGCGGATCGCAGCGTCGAGGATCACGCGTCGCTTGTCGACGGCCTGGGCCTGGGCCATCAGGCGTGCACCTCCTGCGGCCAGGCGTACGCCTCGGGACGGCGGTTGGCGAGCGCGGGAAGCGCCCTCCTGATCCGATCCTGGAGCTCGAAGTCGAGCTCGGCGGCGACGAAGGCCTGACCGTCGGGCGCGGTGGCGAGCAGGACGCCCCACGGGTCGACGATCGCCGAGCGGCCGTGGGAGTGGTAGTGCGGCGGCGCCTCGCCGACCTGGTTCGGGGCGACGACGAAGGCTCCGTTCTCGATCGCGCGCGCCCGCAGCAGCACCTCCCAGTGGTCCTTGCCGGTGTGCAGCGTGAACGCCGAGGGGACGACGATCACGCGCGCGCCGCGGACCGCGAGGATCCGGTACAGCTCCGGGAAGCGGAGGTCGTAGCAGACGCTCATTCCGATCGCGACGCCGCCCGCGTCGGCGACGACGATCTCGGCTCCCGGCTCCTCGTGGTCGGACTCGCGGTAGGCGACCCCGCCGACGTCGACGTCGAACATGTGGATCTTGCGGTACGTCGCCTCGATCTCCCCGTCGGGTCCGATCAGGACCGAGGTGTTGGCGAGCTTGTCGCGGTCGGGCACGCGCTCGGCGATGCTGCCCGCAACGAGGTTCACCCCCAGCTCCCGCGCCCACGAGCGCGCGGCGGTGATCGTCGGGCCGTCGAGCTCCTCGGCGCCCGCGCGCAGCGTCTCGCCCGCCCCGAGCAGGTTCCACTTCTCCGGCAGCGCGATCAGCCCGGCACCGTCCGCGGCGGCGGCGCGCACCAGCCGCTCCGCGGCGTGGAGATTCCGCTGCTTGTCATCCGTCGAGTTGAGCTGTACGGCCGCGGCGCGCATTCCTCTCCGCTCCCAATACCCCGGTCTGGTGACCATGGTGGCTGGTTGACTGACCAGTCAATCCAGTGCCGGCCAGTATAAGGGCGGCCGCCGGGGGGTCGTCGCTACCCGCGAACGGCGGCCAGCACCGCCCGCAGGTCCTCGCTGACCAGCACCTTCGCCGCCGGCTCGTCGTCGTCGTTCGGCCACCGCACCAGGCGGATGCGGCCGTCGGCGATCTCGAGCCCGGTGACGTCGCCGTCCCCGAACGAGCAGCACCCGGTGTTGAAGTAGCACGGGGGGTCGATCGGCAGCGGCGGCGGCCCCCCGCGGCGCGCGGCCGCGTCGACGAACTCGACCTCGGCGCGGAGCCCGGGGAGCTTCTCTGCGTCCGGCTCGGCCGCCGCCCTCGCCGCCTCGAGCTCGCGCACGACGTCCGCCCGCTCCCGCTTCGTCGCCGGCGGCGGTGTGCTGGTCCCGAAAACCGGCCGGTGCGTGTGGCCCGCGATCAGCACCGGCCTCGCGGGGTGTTCTCGCGCCCACGCGAACATCGCCGCGTCGTGGCGCTGGCGCAGCTCGAAGTCGTTCGACGGGGTCGTCGAGGGGAAGTTGAGCCTGCGCTGGATCGGGCGCCAGATATGCGGACGACGAGCCGCGAGATCCACGCGTAGCGCTCGCTGTCCTTCGTTCCCTGATGCCCGTGCGCGAGGAAGACCAGCCCGACCGGGTGCCCGCCGCTCGTCACGCGAACCTTCAGCGCCTCGCCCACCGTAAGCCCGGGATAGATCGAGTGGAGGTGCTTTGCCACCTCGCCCTCGCGCGCCCACTGGTCGTCGTGGTTCCCCCAGAAGCGCCGGTAGCGGCCCTGCTTGTGGAACTCGGCCTCGAGCGCGAGCGTCTCCGGGTAGGCGTCGATCACCTCCTGGGGACCGCACTCCCACAGCTCCTCGACGTCCCCGAGCACGTACAGCTCGTGCCCAGCCTCGAAGTAGTAGCCGAGCGCCGCGTGGTAGGCGCGCTCGCAGCGCCAGAAGTCGTCAGCCCCGTCGCGCGCCCCCTTGTGGTGGTCGGAGAACACGATCACCCGCGCCGAGTCGAGCTCGAGCTCGACCTCCTCGGTGCGGTCGTCGTCGAACGCCTCGCTAAGACCCCGCGCGATGTCGCGCTGGTAGGAATCGGTCCGGCAGGAGGCGACCGGGCCTTTAGCTCACCGCCGCAGGTCGCAGCTCGCGTCGATCCGCAGGAGCCGGGCGAGGCGATTGCGATTCCGGGCGACGAGCAGGTACGCGCGATCGGTGGTGCGGGGAAACGCGCGGAACAGTGCGGCCAGCGGGCGGCCCCCCGGAAGCACCTCGGCGAGCGGAGCCGCGGCCTCGCCGGCGGAACGCACCTCTCCCGACGGCAGCGCGAGATGCCACGACTCGAGCCGCTCCGCCTCGGGCATGCTCGCGAGCAGCTCCCCGCCCTCCTCGCTCTGGATCGCCACGGGTCGCAGAAGCCGACGCCGATCCCACGCCAGGACCTTGTCCAGACTCCACTTGCAGAAAGCGCAGTCGTCGTCGTAGAGGACGATCCGCGGGGCGTCGTTCAACTCACGAGCGGCCCGTGCGCTCCCGGCAGCTTCGCCCCGCGCACTCCTGAAGCTCGGAGAGGCGGGTCGCGAGCCGGGCCTCGATGTCGGCCAATCGCGGCTCCCCGGCGAGGTTGTCGAGCTGGTAGGGATCGCGCTCGAGGTCGTACAGCTCAGCTTCCCCTGTGTCGCGCTCGACGTACGTGTATCGCGGCGTGCGCACCGCCTCGAACCCCGCGCCCTGGACCGGCAGGTCGAGGGGCCGGGTTCGGGACGGGTGCCCGGCGAGCGGCAGCAGCGATTCGCCGTCCACGGTGATAGTCGGCCTGGCGCCCGCGATCGCGGCGATCGTCGGGGCGAGGTCTGCGTTGACCACCGTGCTCTGGGAAGCCTTGCCGTGCGGGATCCCGGGACCGCGAATCACCAGCGGGACGCGGATCGCCTCCTCATAGGGCTGCTCCTTGCCGCCCTTGATCTTGTGCTCGCCCTGCATCAGCCCGTTGTCGGAGGTGAAGATCAGGTGGGTGTCGCGGAGCGAATCGGTCTCCTCCAGGGCGCGGACGATCTGTCCAACCCCGCGGTCCACTCCGAGCAGCGACTCCAGCCGGCAGCGGTACCTGGCGACGATCTTCTCCTCGACCTCGGGGTCCAGCTGCCCGCCGCGGATTTCCTCCGGCTTGTCGGAGGTGTCGGACTCCTCGAACCCGGGTGAGCGGGGAAACGGCTCGTCATCGAATGCGCCCTCGTCCCGGGGGGCCGGCTGGGGCCCGCACCCCCGGTCCGGTCCACCGCGCACATGCGGGGCCGAGTAGCCGAGCATGAGGAAGAACGGCCGCGGCTCAGGGCCGTGGCGATCGACGTACTCCGTCGCCTTGCGGCTGATCACGGCGTCGCTGTGATCGCGCGGCTCCGATCCGTGCTCGACCAGCTCGCCGTTCTGGTTCAGGGTGTAGTCGAAGTAGTCGTACTCCGTGGGGCCGCCCTTGGCCTGCCACGTCTGCCACCCCGGCGGGATCTTGTACCGCACCCCCTGCATGTACTTCCCCATGTAGGCGGTCCGGTACCCCGCCTCGGTCAACCACACCGGCAAGGTGTTCTCGGAGTCGAGTCGGCCGTATCCGCCGTCCGGGAGCTGGTTCGCGAGCACACCGGTGTTGTGGGCGTACTGGCCGGCGAGCGCGGTGGCGCGAGAGGGGCAGCAGAGGGGGAAGTTCACGAAGCTCTGGTCGAACTGCACCCCCTCATCGACGAGCAGCCGCTGGACGTTAGGCATCTCGGCGAGCTCGTCGGCGTTCTGGTCGTCGGTGAGGAACACGATCACGTTCGGCCGCTGCGGCGGCTTCCCGCCGGGGACGGGTGTCAGCTTCCCCGTGACCTCGTTGGTGCGCGAGCGCGATCGCTCGTCCGACCCGCCGATCGAGCATCCGGCGAGCAGGGCCACGGGCACGACGATCAGGGCAAGGCCGAGGCGGCGCACCCGCCGTATGGTGACGGAGCGGCGTGGCCCTAGCGTTCCCGGGCGTCGCGGTGTCGCTCCAGCTCCGCGACGAGCAGCTTGGTGTGCAGCGCGGCGATCAGGTCCTGGAGCGGCTCGGCGCCGGCCTCGATCAGCTCGACCGCGCGGTCGGGGTCCATCTCGCCGGCGAGGCGCTCCATCAGCACCTCTACCTCCTCTTTCACCAGCCCTTCGAGCGCGCGCTTGTAGCGCAGCGTGTCGTAGACGGTGAAGCCGATCCGCTCGTCGTAGCCGCCGGCGCGGAAGCGGCTGATCGCCTCGACGATGCGGACGTCGGAGGGCGAATAGCCGCGACCGTCGGGGCTCAGCACCTCGAGCTCGGCGAGCCGGTCGAGGACCTCCTTCGGCACCTGGTAGCGCCGGCGCACTTCGCGCGCCCCCACCCGCTTGCGCTCGCCGGCGAGCGTGCGCTCCAGGATCCGGTCCTCGAGCTCGATCAGCGCGCGGAGGCGCTCGGGGTCGCCGTTGCCGCTCTCGAGCAGCTCGCGGATCACCCGCAATGGCATGAACCGCTCCTCCTGGAGCTGCTTGATGAGACGGATTCGCTCGACGAACTCGGGCGGGTAGTAGGCCATGTTGCGGCTCGTCTTCACCGGCTCGGGCAGCAGGCCCTCTCGCAGGTAGTGGCGCACGGTGGCGACCGGAACGCCCGCCGCCCCGGCGAGCTCGCTGATCTTGAGGAGCTCCTGAGTGTCGGCGCTCGCGCTCATGCCATGAAGGTCGCCTGCTCGCCGGCGGTCGGCCCTGCAACGGCGCCGCTCGCCAGCATCGCCTCGATCTTCTCGTCGCCGAACCCGGCCTCCGCCAGCACCTCGCGGGTGTGCTCGCCGAGCGCCGGCGCAGGCACGTCGGTCGATCCCGGGGTGCGGCTCATCTTCACCGGCACCCCGAGCTGGCGCACCGGCCCGAGGTGGGGCTGGTCGAGCTCGACGACCATCTCGCGGGCGAGTGTGAGCTCCGAGGACAGCGTCTCGTCGAGGTCGAGCACCGGCTCGATGCAGCAGTCGTGCTCGTCGTTGAACGCCCGCCACTCGTCGCGCGTGCGGGAGCGGAAGGTCTCGGCGACCTCGCGCCACGCGTCCGAGCCTGGGCGCTCGAACTGCCTCTCGATCAGGTCCTCCCGGTCCACCCCGCGGCAGAACGCCTGCCAGAACTTCGGCTCGAGCGCGCCGCACGACACCCATCCGTCGGCGGCTTCGTACGGGAAGTAGCAGAGGATCCGCCCGGTCAGCTCCCCCTCTCCGCGGCGCGGGACCTCGCCGTCGCAGAAGTAGCGGCCCGCCACCATCGCCAGCCACGCGAGCGAGCCGTCGGTCATCGACACGTCGACGAGCTGGCCCTCGCCGGAGGCGCGGCGCTCGTGCAGCGCCGCCATGACGCCGAACGCGGCCATCAGCGCGCCGCCGCCGATGTCGGCGATCTGGCCGGCCGCCTGGACAGGGGGGCCGCCCGGCGGCCCCGTCAGCCCGAGCAGCCCGTTCGACGCCAGGTAGTTCGTGTCGTGCCCGGCGCGCTCGGTGTTAGGCCCGGTCTGGCCGTAGCCGGTGATCGCGCAGTACACGATCCCGGGATTGACTTCGTGCAGGCGCTCGTACCCGACCCCGAGCCGGTCCATGACCCCGGGCCGGAAGCTCTCCAGCACGACGTCGTAGTCGCGCGTCAGCCGCAGGAAGGCGTCGCGGCCCTGGTCCGACTTGAGATCGATCCGGATCGAGCGCTTGCCGCGGTTGAGCGCGAGGTAATAGGCCGAGCGCGTCCCCAGCGCCTGGTGCTCCTCGTCGCCGTAGTACGGAGGCGCCCAGCGGACGTAGTCGCCGCCGCCCGTGTCCTCGACTTTCAGCACGTGGGCGCCGAAGTCGGCCAGCATCAGGGAGCAGAACCCGCCCGGGAGCAGCCGGGTGAGGTCGAGGACCTTGACGTCGGCGAGCGCGCCGGCCATCGCTCAGGCCTCCACCCGCTTCGGCGCACCGAGCAGCTCGCGGGCCTCCTCGACGCTCGCGACACGCCGCCCGGCGGCGTGGACCATCTCGCGCGCCTTCGCGATCAGCTCGCCGTTCGAGCGCGCCATCTCGCCGTCGGGGAGGTAGAAGTTGTCCTCGAGCCCGACCCGGAAGTTGCCGCCGAGCGCGATCGCTTCGAACCCGAGCCGCCACTGCTCGCGCGAGATCCCGATCACGCCCCAGTTGTTGCGCGCCCCGCGGCCGTCGGGGATCTGGCGCGACATGAACTCGAGCGCCTCGGGCGTCGCGGGGGCGCCGCCGACCACCCCCATCACGCACGACACCTGGAGCGGCCCGTGGAGCACGCCCATGTCGATCAGCGGCTCGAGCGCGGCGACGTGGCCGAGATCGAAGCACTCGTGCTCGGGCCGGATCCCGAGCTCGTTCATGGCGGTCAGGAACTCGACGATCGTGTCGAAGCTGTTCTCGAACACGGTCTTGAACACGAAGTCCTTGCGCCGGCGCGAGTACTTGGCGTAGTTCATCGAGCCCATGTTCAGCGCCGCCACGTCGGGGCGCAGCGCGCGCAGGTACGCGATCCGCTTCTCGGTCGGGATCCCCACCGCCCCGGTCGAGTAGTTGATGACGACGTCGCCGACCTCGCCCAGGATCGCCTCGGTGATCGCGCGGAAGTCGTCGACCTCGTAAGACGGCGCGCCCTCCGGTGTGCGGGCGTGGATGTGGATCATCGAGCACCCCTCGTCCACCGCCCTGCGCGCCTCGGCCGCGTACTCCTCCGGTGTGTACGGGATCGCCGGGCACTGCTCCTTGTTCGCCGCTACGCCGGAGATCGAGTTGGTGAGGATCACCGGGTCCTCGAAGCGGGTCATGGGCGAGCTCCAGGCTCGGTAGCTCGTTGCTCGTTGCTCGTTGCTCGGGGGGAGAGGGGATGACACATCCGGCTTGACTCCGCATGGCGAG
>DATHVJ010000108.1:0-8738 GCA_035461345.1 Solirubrobacterales bacterium
GAGAACAAGGGGGTGTTCGGGCTCAACATGCTGCACTGGTGGGACGAGGAGGGAAGCCTCGATCGCGTGGTCGAGCCGCTCCAGGCCAGCCTCGAGGCCGGTGAGCTGAATCCCGTCGTCGCCGAGGCGTTCCCGTTCGACTGCGCCGGCGAGGCCCACTCGTTCATCCACGAGCGCCGCAACGTCGGCAAGGTGGTCCTCACCCCATGAGCGGCTTCGTCGTCGCGAGCATCGGAAGCCTGTACGACCGCACGATCGTCGAGACCGGCAAGGAGGCGGAGCTCCTGTTCCTGGTCTCGTTCCTGGTCACGTTCGGATTCATCCGCACCAGCGCGCACATGATTCGCGCCCAGGTCAAGTGGTGGCCCGGCAACGTCCAGGTGGGGGGGACCCACATCCACCACCTGGTGTGGGGCATCTGCCTGCTGCTGATCAGCGGCTACCTGCAGCTCGCGATCGCGCCGGACTCGCCGTGGCGCGAGGTGCTCGCGGTCCTGTTCGGCATCGGGACCGGCCTGACGCTGGACGAGTTCGCGCTGTGGCTGAACCTCGAGGACGTGTACTGGACCGAGCAGGGGAGGCGCTCGATCGACGCGGTGATCGTGATGGCGACGTTCGCGGGGATCGTGACGATCGGGTTCAAGGCGTGGATCGACGTCGCCCGAGGCGTCGAGGAGGAGGTGTTCGGCGGCGTCGGCGCGTTCGGGTTCGTGACGCTCGCGGCCGTGCTGGTCAACCTCGCGAAGGAGAAGTTCGTCACCGGGGTCGTGGGCCTGTTCGTCCCGCTCGTCGCGCTGATCGGCGCGGCGCGACTCGGGAAGCCGCACTCCGTGTGGGCGCACTTCTTCTACGACGATGACAAGAGGGCGAAGGCCAGTGCGCGGATCGACAAGGAGGAGAGGCCGCTGCGCCGGGTGCGCGGCATGCTCAGACGCGACCGAGCTCAGTCGGCCGGCTCGGGCTCGGGCTGAGGCTCGGCCGGCGCGGCGTGTTCGCGCTGGTAGCGGTTCGCCTCGTCCAGCAGGACCCCCAGCGACGCGGCGATCGGGATCGCGAGCAGCGCGCCGAGGATCCCCAGCAGCTGGGCCCCGATCAGGATCGCGATGATCGCGATCACGGGGTGCACCTGAACGGCGTTCTTGTACATCAACGGCTGGATCACCCGGTCCTGGAGCTGCTGGTAGATCAGGAAAAGCGCCGCCCAGACGATCAGCGCGACGGGGAAGTCGTGGAAGGCGGCGACGATTGCGACCAGGAGGCCGCCCATCGTCAGCCCGATCAGCGGGATCAGGTCGAGGAACGCGACGAGTACCGCGAGCGGGACCGCGAGATCGACCCCGAGCAGCTCGAGGACCAGCCACGTGAACAGTCCCGCGGCGGCCGCGAGCGTCACGTTGACGGTCACGTAGCCCTTGACGATTCGATAGATCCGATCGCCGATCCGGCGCAGGCGGTCGCGGCTCGAAGGGGTGAAGCGTTCGGTCAGCCGGTCGAACTGACGATCGCCGTCGATCAGGAGGAAGAACGCCAGCACGAGGATCGTGATCCCGGCGAGCAGGTTGTTGAGCAGCGACACAGTCAGCGTCTTCGCCTCGCCGGCGGCATCACCGAGCTTCGATGGGAGGGAGGAGGCGGCGTCGCTGAGCTTCGAGGTGATGTCGAACCTCTGGTTCAGCTCCCGGAACTGCTCGTTGTCGTGTGCCCACTGCTTGAAGTCCTGGACGTAGGTGGGCAGCTGCGGGCCCAGCGCCTCGACCTCGTTGACGATCGGCCGGATCACGTGCAGCATCAGGAACACGAACACGGCCGCGAACACGACATAGACCACGAGGATCGCCAGCCACCGCGGGAGGTGGCGGCCGCGGATGCCGATCACCTGGACCAGCGAGACGGCCGGGGCGAGGGCGAGGGCGAGGAACACCGCCGCCAGCGCCCACCGCAGCGTCGTGCGGATCTCGAGCACGATCAGGGCCAGCAGCACCGCCACGGCGATCACGAGCAGCGAGATCGCGACCACCTTGACCACGGCCCAGCTCTGAATCCGTGCAGCCTCCACCGCGCCTCCTTGAGGCGAAGGTTCGCCGCGCGGACAGCGGACCCTGCCGCTCAACGACGCGAGCCCGGCGACGTTGGCCGCCGGGCTCGCGATTCGAAACGCGGAACGACTCAGTACGGCAGGCTGCCACCCCCGCCGCCGCCGCCGGAGCTACCGCCGCCGCCGCCCTTCTTCAGCTGGCCGCGAATCGCTCCCTCTGGGAACTGATCGGTGTGCAGGTTCACGTAGTAGGCCTGCGGGTTGCGCTTGATCTTCTTGATCAGCTTCTTCTTGGTCTTCACGCAGGCCGAAACCGGCGACGACACGCCGGCCGGGTCCTCGAACAGAGTGATGATCGGGGGTCCCGCCTGCTTCTTCGGGCCCTTGTGGATGTGAGCAACGATCGGGTTCCCGATGTCCTCGAAGCTGACGTCGTAGCAGACCTTCTTCTTCTTCTTCTTCAGCTTCGCCTTGAACTCGCCGCGCCCGTCCGGGTCGGCGTCGTGCGGCTCGTCCTTGCCGCTGAGCTTCGTCTTGACCGTGTTGTTGGCCGCGCTCGCGCTGCCGACGAGCGACAGCATCAGGACGACCGAGATCACGCCGACCAGCGTCGCCACCGGTCCCCTGCGTCTGTACATGCTTTCCCTCCTGGTAGTTGGTCCCGCTGCGCAAGTGGTAGCAGCTTACGCTGGGTCATACGAGCCGGCCGCTGCCGCGGATGACAGTTCGCTACAGTCCCGTCGTTCGATGACGCACCGGCTGATTCACCACGGAGACCAGCCTGACCCGTCGCGGAACGCCCCGGGCCAGAATCAGCTGGCGCTCCTCCTTCTCCTCCCCCTGCGGGGGGAGTAAGCGCTGGGCGGCGCGACAGCCGCGAGACACAAGGTCATCGAAGTCGCAAACGAGAAGGAGGTAATCACCCATGGACCGTGACGTAGTCCCGGACGAGAACCGGGTAGAGATCTTCGACACGACCCTGCGCGACGGCGAGCAGTCGCCGGGGATCTCCCTCAATACCGAGGAGAAGGTCGAGATCGCGCAGCAGCTCGCGCGGCTCGGCGTCGACGTGATCGAGGCCGGCTTCCCGATCACCTCGCCTGGCGACTTCGAGGCCGTCGAGGCGATCTCGCGCAACGTCCACGGGCCCGTGATCTGCGGGCTCGCCCGCACCCACAAGGCCGACATCGACGCCGCATGGGGGGCGATCAAGGACGCGGAGCGCTCCCGGATCCACACCTTCATCTCGACGTCGGACATCCACATCGAGCATCAACTCCAGACGACGCGCGATGACGTCAAGGGCCAGGCGCGGGCGGCGGTCGCACTGGCGCGCTCGTACACGGACGACGTCGAGTTCTCGCCGATGGACGCCACCCGCGCCGACGTCGAGTTCACCGCCGAGGTGTGCGCGATCGCGGTCGAGGAGGGGGCGACGGTCGTCAACATCCCCGACACCGTGGGCTATACGACGCCGGAGGAGTACCGGCGGTACTTCGAGGACCTGTACCGCCTCGCGCCCGGTCTCCGTACCGTGCGGCTGTCGGTCCACTGCCACGACGACCTCGGCCTCGCCGTCGCGAACTCGTACGCCGGGGTGCTCGCGGGCGCGCGCCAGGTCGAGTGCGCGGTGAACGGGATCGGCGAGCGCGCCGGGAACTGCTCGCTGGAGGAGATCGTGATGCTGCTGCGGACGCGACGCGACGAGCACGGGCTCGACACCGGGGTCGACACGCGCCAGATCGCGCGCACCAGCCGCATGGTGTCGCGGTTCACCGGCTACCAGGTCCCGCCGAACAAGGCGGTCGTGGGACGCAACGCGTTCGCGCACGAGTCCGGCATCCACCAGGACGGCGTGCTCAAGGAGCGGACGACGTTCGAGTGGATACCGGCCGCCGACGTCGGCGCCGAGCCGGAGCAGATCGTGCTCGGCAAGCACTCGGGGCGCCACGCGCTTCGCGACGCATTGGAGGAGCTCGGCTTCGAGGTCGACGGCGAGGCCCTGAACCACGCGTTCAAGCGGTTCAAGGAGATCGCGGACAAGAAGAAGCAGGTGACTGCGCTCGACCTCGAGGCGATCGTGTCCGACGAGATGCGGGAGCGATCCGAGCGCTACAACCTGGCGTGGTTCGACGTCGAGGCGTCGTCGCGGCGTGAGCCGCACGCCAAGGTGGCGGTGACGCTGCCGTCGGGCGAGGAGGCGATGGGCGAAGGATCGGGCGACGGGCCCGTCGACGCGATCTTCGGCGCGATCCAGAGGGCGGTCGACGTCGAGTGCGAACTGCGCCAGTACACCGTCTCGGCCGTCACCGAGGGCGAGGACGCGCTCGGCGAGGTGACCGTGATGCTGCGCGCCGCCGGCCGTCTCGCCAGCGGCCAGGGCGTTTCGACCGACATCCTCGAGGCGTCCGCCCGCGCTTACGTGCGAGCGCTCTCGAACGCGCTCGAGGGCGCCGCCGTGCGTGAGGCCGAGGCCCTCACCGCCGACGCGGCGGCGGAGCGCTCGCCGGGGCCGTAGCGCCCGCGCGCGTATAGTCCGCGCATGCCCGGAGCCCTGGACGGTCGCGTCGCGGCGATCACCGGCGCCTCATCCGGGATCGGCGAGGCGACGGCGGTCGCACTCGCCGAGCAGGGCGCCGCGGTCGCGCTTGCCGCGCGGCGCCGCGACCGCATGGACGAGCTCGCGAGGCGGATCTACGACGCCGGCGGCACCGCAGAGGTGTTCGAGGTCGACGTCTCCGACGAGGCGGCGGCGCGGGGCCTGCTGGACGGCGCCAACGAGAGGCTCGGCGGCATCGACATCCTCGTCAACAACGCCGGCGTGATGCTGCTCGGCCCCGTGCAAGGTGCGGACACGGAGCACTGGCGGCGGATGGTGAACGTCAACTGCCTTGGGCTCCTGTACTGCACCCACGCCGCGCTGCCGCTGATGCAGGAGCGGGGCGGAGGACACATCGTCAACGTCGCGTCCGTCGCGGGACGGCACGCCGGGTTGGGCTCGGCGGTCTACAACCTGACCAAGTTCGGCGTCGTCGGGTTCTCCGAGGCGCTGCGGCAGGAGGCGCTGCACTCGAACGTCCGCGTCACCGTGATCGAGCCGGGCTTCGTCGCCACCGAGCTCCAGGGTCACAACGTGCTCGAGGTCGTTCAACAGGCGATCGAGAAGATGCGCGAGGAGATCGGCGAGGTGCTGGAGCCCGAGGACATCGCGGCGTCGATCGCGTACGCGGTCACCCAGCCCGAGCGCGTGAACGTGAACGAGATCCTCGTCAGGCCGACGCGCCAGCGTCGCTGACCGGGCTCAGCGCGAGGACCGGGATCGTGCGCCCGGCGGTTCGCTTCGCGTACAGCCCGTAACCCGCGTACAGGCGCTCCGCGAGCGCGAACAGCCGATCTCGCTCCTCGCCGCTCGTCTCCCGCGCCCGGTAGCGGCGGCGCACCCCGCCCGCGAGTAACTCGACCTCGGGGTTCGCCTTGACGTTCAGGTACCAGGCCGGGTCCTTGGGGCGGCCGAAGCTGGAAGCGGTCAGGATCACCTCGTCGCCCTGGGTGAAGTACACGAGTGGCACCGTGCGCGGCCTGCCCGACCTGCGCCCCTTCGCCGTCAGCAGGACGACGGGGAAGAAGACCCCCGTGGAGATCCGGCCGCGGCTCAGCCGAAGCATCGGCGGATCCACCCGCGTCGACAGCTTCATCGCGATCCAGGTTCCGACATCGCTCATCACGAAGCGCCGCATCGCACGCTCCATGGTGGTCGGCGGGGCGGTCGGGTCTACTTCGGGGATCGTCGCCACCCGGCGATCCTAACCGCGGCCCGGCCGCGGGCTGTACGACTGTACGTGATAACGTACAAGCGGTGAGCGCCCCCGCGACCGCCCACAAGCCGCCCTCGGCTCAGGTGGCGTCCGGCCCCGGCGACGCGCTGGGCAGCCGCGTCCGCGCGCTGCGCGAGGGGATGGGGCTCTCGCTGCGCGACCTCGCCGAGCGCACCGGCGTCAGCGCGCCGATGCTGTCGCAGGTCGAGCGCGGCGAGACCAGCCCCACGCTCGCGGTCGCGACGCGGATCGCCGCCGGACTCGAGCTGTCGCTGTCGCAGCTGCTGCGCCTCGACGAGAGTGGCCATGTCGTCGTCATCCGCGACGGCGAGGGGCGAAGCCGCCGCCGCGGCGGACACCGCGTCGACGAGCTTACGCCGGGGCTCCCCGGCCAGCGCGCGGACGTCTCGCTGCACACGCTCGATGCGGGCGCCGCGACCGGAGGCGCCGACGACCCGCCGATCCACGAGCCGGGCAGCCGCGAGACGGTGTACGTCCACTCCGGCTCGGTGGTGCTGGCGATCGACGGTGACGAGCACGAGCTCGGAAGCGGCGACAGCGTGACGTTCGACGCCGACCTCCCGCACCGTCTTGAGAACCGAGGCCCCCGCCCGGCGAAGTTCGTCGCCGTGGTCGCGGCGGGGTTGCGGAGGAGCTGATGCCGAAGACGTTGTTCGACAAGATCTGGGACGCGCACGAGGTCGGCGACGGGCTGCTTTACATCGACCTCCACCTCGTGCACGAGGTCACCTCGCCGCAGGCGTTCGAAGGCCTGCGGCTCGAGGGCCGCCGCGTCCGGCGGCCGGACAAGACGATCGCCACCGCCGACCACAACGTGCCGACCGACGGCACGCCGGCGGCGCGCCTGATCGCCGACGAGCTGTCGCGCGTCCAGGTCGAGACGCTGGAGCGAAACTGCGCCGACTTCGGGATCCCGGTCTACTCGCTTGGCTCCGAGCGCCAGGGGATCGTGCACGTGATCGGCCCCGAGCTCGGGCTCACCCAGCCAGGGCTGACCGTGGTGTGCGGTGACAGCCACACCTCCACCCACGGGGCGTTCGGGGCGCTGGCGTTCGGAATCGGCACGTCCGAGGTCGAGCACGTGCTCGCCACCCAGTGCCTCGTCCAGCGCCGCCCGAAGACGCTGCGGATCGAATACACGGGCGAGCTCGAACCGGGGGTGACGCCGAAGGACCTGATCCTGGCGACAATCGGCCGTCTCGGGGTAGGCGGGATGGCCGGACACGCGGTCGAGTACGCCGGGCCCGCAATCTCCGCGCTATCGATGGAGGGCCGGATGACGATCTGCAACATGACGATCGAGGGTGGCGGGCGCGCCGGGATGATCGCCCCCGACGAGACGACGTTCGAGTACATGCGCGGTCGCCCCGCCGTCCGCGGCGACTTCGACACCGCGGTCGAGCGCTGGCGTCAGCTTCCCACCGACGACGGCGCGAGCTTCGACCGCGAGGTCGAGATCGACGCGTCGTCGCTGTCTCCGATGGTCACCTGGGGCACGACTCCCGGGATGGTGGTCGAGGTGACCGACTCGGTGCCGCACCCCGGAGCGCTCGACTCCCCCGCCGACCGCGAGGCCGCGGAGCGGGCGCTCGCGTACATGGCGCTCGAGCCGGGGACCCCGATGCGGGAGATCCCGCTCGACCGGGTGTTCATCGGCTCGTGCACCAACTCGCGCATCGGCGATCTGCGCGAGGCCGCGAGCATGGTCGAGGGGCGCCGGGTCGCGGAGTCGATCCGGGCTATGGTCGTGCCGGGCTCGGCGCAGGTCAAGAGCCAGGCCGAGGAGGAGGGGCTGGACGAGGTCTTCCGGTCTGCGGGCTTCGAGTGGCGGGCAGCCGGGTGCTCGATGTGCCTGGGAATGAACCCGGACATCCTCGCCGAGGGCGAGCGCTGCGCGTCGACCTCGAACCGCAACTTCGAGGGCCGCCAGGGCAAGGGCGGGCGCACGCACCTCGTCAGCCCGCGGATGGCCGCCGCCGCGGCGGTCGAGGGTCATTTCGTCGACATCAGGGAGTGGACCTGATGGACCCCTTGGACGTCATCGAGGGGAAGGTGTCGGTGCTCGAGCGCGCCGACGTCGACACCGACCAGATCATCCCGAAGCAGTTCCTGAAGCGGATCGAGCGCACGGGTTACGGCGAGTTCCTGTTCTTGGACTGGCGGCAGTCGGGGGAGCTCGAGCTCGAGCCGAACCCGATCCTCGTCGCGGGGCGCAACTTCGGCTCCGGCTCCTCGCGCGAGCACGCGGTGTGGGCGCTGAGCGACTTCGGGTACGAGGCGGTGATCGCCCCTTCGTTCGCGGACATCTTCTACGTCAACTGCACCAAGAACGGCCTCCTCCCGGTCATCCTCGACGAGGAGGAGTGCCGGGCGGTCGCGGCGGCGGGGGAGGCGAGGATCGACGTCGACGAGCAGACCGTGGATTTCGCCGGCGGGGTGGTCCGGTTCGGCATCGACGAGGAGGTCAAGCACCGCCTGCTCCACGGGCTCGACGAGATCGGGATCACGCTTCAGCGCGCGGACGAGATCGAGGCCTTCGAGCGCGCCGGAGCGGCCGACCGGGGACCCTCGACCACCTCGCTGTGAGCGCGCTGCGGGCGTCCCACGTCGGGCCGCGCGACTGGGACGCCGAGGTGTACCACCGTGTTTCGGACCCGCAGTTCGAGTGGGCGAAGGAGGTCCTGGCGCGGCTCGACCTGCGCGGGGACGAGCTGGTTCTCGACGCTGGCTGCGGCTCCGGCCGGGTGACCGCGCTGCTCGCCGAGCGGGTGCCGGACGGCCGCGTGATCGGGATCGACGCTTCGGAGTCGATGGTCGCCAAGGCGCGCGAGACGCTCGGTGACGACGTCGAGCTCCACGTCGGGGAC
>DATHVJ010000109.1:0-2628 GCA_035461345.1 Solirubrobacterales bacterium
TGCCGCCGATCGCGGCAGCGGCGAAGGTGGTCCCGGCGATCGCCAGCCGGCGGCCGAGCTTCTCGAATCGCATGATCCGCCATCCCTCGCGCTCGGCGACCTCGCGCAGCTCGGCGTCGGGGTTCACCGCGACCGGATTGCCCACCGAGCGCAGCATCGGCAGGTCGGAGGCCGAGTCGGAGTACGCCCACGACGACGCCAGGTCGATGTCGTGCTCGGCGGCGAAGCCGCGCACCGCCTCAACCTTCCCCTCGCCGTAGATGAACGGGCCCTCGATCCGCCCCGTCAGCCTTCCGTCGTCGGTGACCTCGTAGCGGGTCCCGATCCCGCCCTCGAAGCCGAGGACGCGGGCGAGCAGCTCGACCAGCCGGTGCGACGCGGCGCTGACGATGAACGCCGGACGCCCCGCGTCCTGGTGGGTGTGCACCTCGTTGATCATCTGCGGGTAGATGCGGGGCAGGATCCCGGCCAGCATCTCCGGCGCCATCCGGGCGACGTCCTTCTCCCGTACCCCCGACAGCAGATCCTCGACCACCGCCAGGAGCGCGTGGGTGCTTTCGTCGGTCGCGCCCCGCAGCCGGAAGCGGACGTGGTCGACCCCCCACTTCAGGATTTGTGCGCGCGACACCATCCGCGACCGGTAAGCGGCGCGCCCGAATTGCATCGCGCTCGACCCCGCCATCAGCGTCCGATCGAGATCGAAGAAGGCCGCCGCCTTCACGCCGTTGCTCGTTGCTCGTTCCTCGTTGCTCGAGCTACGAGCAACCAGCTACGAGCTACGACCGTTCACTTCGAGAACGATGGCGTCCCCCTGCCCCCCACCGCTGCAGATCGCCGCGCAGCCGAGCCCGCCGCCCCGCCGCCGCAGTTCGTGGACGAGCGCGCCGACGATGCGCGCCCCGGACGCGCCGATCGGATGCCCGAGGGCGATCGCGCCGCCGTTCACGTTGACCTTGTCCTCGTCGACGTCCAGCATCCGCACCGAGTTGATCGCCACAGAGGCGAAGGCCTCGTTGATCTCCCACAGGTCGACGTCCTGCGGCGACTTGCCGATCTTCTCCAGCGCCTGCTTGGCGGCCTTCGCCGGCGTGCGCGCCAGGTAGGCGAAGTCGTCGGCGACCGTCCCGTAGGACAGCACCGTGGCAATCGGATCGCGGCCGTGCTCCTTTGCCCATTCGTCCGACGCCGCCACGACCGCGCCCGCGCCGTCGTTGACGCCCGGCGCGTTGCCGGCGGTGTGGGTCCCCTGGTCGTCGAACATCGGCGGCAGCTTCGCCAGCACCTCGACCGTGGTCTCAGGACGGATCGCCTCGTCCACCTCGACGAGCTTCTCCTCGTTCTTCGCCTTCACCGGCACGCCGACGATCTCCTCCGCGAGCCGGCCTTCGTCGGTCGCCTCGGCGGCGAGCCGGTGCGAGCGCTCGGCCCATCGGTCCATGTCGGCGCGGGTCAGCTCCAGCTCCCGCGCGACCTCGCTCGCCTCGAGCATCATGTGCTTGCCGCTGAACGGGTTGGTGAGCCCGTCATGGGTCATCGCGTCGATCGCCTTCGCGTCCCCCATCCGGAACCCGAACCGGGCCTTGGGAAGCATGTACGGCGCGCCGCTCATCGACTCCATCCCGCCGGCGACGGCGATCTCGAGATCGCCGGCCCGCACCGCCTGATCGACGAGGCCGATCGTTCGCATCCCCGACGCGCACACCTTGTTGACCGTCTCCGACGGCACCTCGCGCGGGATCTCGGCCTTGATCTGCGCCTGGCGCGAGGGGATCTGCCCCTGTCCGGCCTGCAGCACCTGACCGTAGACCACCTGCTGCACCTCGTCGGGCTTCACGTCGGCACGCTCGAGCGCGGCGCCGATCGCGCTCCCGCCGAGATCCGTCGCGTCGAGGGACGACAGGGCGCCGCCCATCTTGGCGAACGGGGTGCGCGCGGTTCCGAGGATGACTGTGGTGGACAATCGGACCTCTCCGAGTCGGGGGCGGGCGGTCAATGCTAGAACACCGCTCCGTGCGGGTCGCAATCCAGGACATCCCCCTCGAGAACGCGGACGCGGACCTCGTTTGCATCGGGCTGTTCAAGGGAGAGGAGCTGCCGGAGCCGCTGCGCGAGGCGCCCGGCGCCGCCGACGCAAGGCCCGCGTACCGCAGGCTCACGGTCCTTCACCCGCAGGGGCCGGCGCGGGTGGCGGTCATCGGGCTCGGCCCGCGCGACGAGTTCGGTCCCGAGCGGGCTCGGGTGGCCGCCGCGATCTCCACCCGGGAGGCGGCGAGGCGCGAAGCGCGGACGATCACGTGGCTGCCTCCCGACGACGGCGAGCCCGCGGCGCTCGCCTCGGCCCTCGTCGAGGGCACGATCCTCGCGGCGTATCGGTTCGACCGCTTCAAGCAACCCGAGGGCGACGAGCCTCGGCCGCGGGTCGAGTCGCTGACCTTGCTGGGCCAGGACGACCTCTCGGCCGCGGCCGCCGTGGCGCGGACGGCGAGCGAGGCCGCGAACCGAGCCCGCGAGCTCCAGAACCTGCCGGGAAACGTGGCCACGCCCTCGCACCTCGCGGAGCGCGCCGAGGAGATCGCCGCGGGCGACGAGCGTGTGTCGGTCGAGGTGATGGGCCGGGACGAGATCGAG
>DATHVJ010000110.1:0-3276 GCA_035461345.1 Solirubrobacterales bacterium
CCGCTTCCTCTACCACGTCGAGGACCCCGAGATCGGCGACGTCGTCGTCTTCCACCCGCCGAAGGGCGCGGACACCGATCGCTGCGGGGTCAACCACGATCCCGACGAGGCGTGCCCCGAGCCGACCCCCGAGCAGTCCGAGACGAACTTCATCAAGCGAATCGTCGCCGGGCCCGGCGACACGCTGCGGATCGAGAAAGGCCGTCCGATCGTCAACGGGGAGTCGGCCGACGAGGACTTCACGATGCCATGCGGCGGCGGCGGGGCATGCGATCTCCCGAAGGAGATAACCGTTCCACCCGATCACTACTTCATGATGGGCGACAACCGTGGGGCAAGCCAAGACAGCCGCTTCTGGGGACCGGTCCCCCGAGACTGGATCATCGGCCAGGCCTTCGCGACCTACTGGCCGCCGCAGGAGATCGGGCCGCTCTAGAACGGGTCGCCTGTTCCGCTTCGACCGCTCCCTCGGTGCACGCTGGGTGGCGGGCGCCGACGAGGCGGGGCGTGGGTCGCTGGCAGGCCCGCTGGTAGCCGCCGCGGTGCTGCTCGACTACAAGCAGCTCGGCGCGTGGGAGCGGCGGCGGCTCGCGGGCCTCGACGACTCGAAGCAGAAGACCCCCGAGGAGCGCGAGCAGCTCTACCCCCGGGTCGTGCACGCCGCGAGCCGGATCGCGGTCACCGCGCGGTGCGCGACCGGGATCGACAAGCGAGGGCTCCATGTCACGAACCTGGCTGCGCTCCGCGACTGCCTCGAGCGCGTGACGGTCGAGGGCGCCGTCTGCCTCGTCGACGGGTTCTCCCTGGGCGACTGCCGCGTCGAGCACCGGCCGGTCGTCGACGGGGACGCGCGCAGCGCCGCGATCGCCGCGGCATCGGTGATCGCGAAGGTGACCAGGGATCGCTACATGCAGCGCGCCGACGGCGTCTACCCGGGATGGGAGTTCGCCGAAAACGTCGGCTACTCGACGCCCGAGCATCGCGCCAAGATCGCGGAGCGGGGAATCTCCATCCTTCATCGCCGCTCCTTCCAGTCGATCGCCTACACGGAGCTCGAGCTCGAGCTGGGCCAGGGCTGAAGCCGAGCGTACATCTATACAACTAAATAATTGTGCTAGAGTGCGGTGGCGATGACCGCCGACTCTCTCCGCCATCCGATCCCGGACCCGCTCGTGGAGCTGATCTCGCAGCGCTTTCGGGTCCTCGGCGAGCCGATGCGAATCAAGCTCCTCGATCACCTTCGTGAGGGGGAGGCAACCGTCGGCGGGCTGGTCGAGGCGACCGGAGCGTCGCAGCAGAACGTCTCCCGGCACCTCCGGGTGCTGCTCGACGCCGGGCTTGTCAGCCGCGCCCGGGAGGGAAACTTCGCCCGCTACGCGGTCGCCGACGAGGGCGTCTTCCGCCTCTGCGAGGAGGTCTGCGGCGGGATGCGGGAGCGGCTCGCCGAGATCGAGGCCGTGATCGAAGGGGCGACGCGGTGATGACCCACCGCGCGGCGTGGAACGGCAGGTGGCCGCTGGAGCGCGTGCTGTTCGCGCTCGCGGGCACGATGACCCTGCTCAGCGTCGGCCTCGCGCTGCTCGTCTCGCCCTGGTTTCTCGCGCTGACGGTCTTCGTCGGCGTCAACCAGTGGCTGTACGTGACGCTCGGCGCCTGCCCCGCCTCGATCCTCGCGGCGCGCGCCTTCGGCCGCCGGTCGACCTACGGGGAGGCGCGATGAGCGCCGTTGGCCCGATCGGTCGGCTGGGCCACTGGACCGCCACGCACTTCCGCGCCGTCGCGATCGCGTGGGCGATCGTGCTGCTCGGGCTCGGGTTCTTCGCGCCGCGCGTCGAGCATGCACTGTCGGGCGCCGGCTGGGAGGCCACCGGCTCGGAGTCGGTGGACGTGCGGGACCGGGTCGAGCGCGAGTTCGACGGACTCTCCTCGAGCGCTCTGATGGTGGTCGTGAGCTCGAGCGAGCTGACCGTGGACGACCCCGAGTTCGCCCGCGCCGTGACGCGGGTCGAGCGGGAACTCGCGAAGCAGGACCATGTCGCCTCGGTCGTCCCGCCCCGAGAGGGGACCTCGATCTCCCGCGACGGCCACACCGCCGTCGTCCGGGCAGGGGCCGACGGCACCAGCAACGAGATGGTGCGCGTCGCCGATGACGCCAAGGTGGACCTCGCGGCGATCGGCGGCGATCGCGTCGACGTCGCGCTGACGGGCGCGTCCGGGATGTGGTCGGACTTCAACGAGGCGAACAAGAGCGCGATGCTCAAGTCCGAGCTGATCTCGTGGCCGGTGACGCTCGCGATCCTCGTGCTCGCGTTCGGCTCGCTGGTCGCCGCCGGCCTGCCGCTGATGCTGACGATCCTCGGGCTCGCGTCCGCTGCGGGATCGCTGTACCTGGGGACGCAGCTCCTCGACATCTCGATCTGGGCGATGAACTTCGCGCTGATGTTCGCGCTCGCGCTCGGCATCGACTACGCCCTGTTCATCGTCTACCGGTTCCGCGGCGCGTACTTCGGCAGTCGCCTGTCGGGCGCCGAGGCCGCGGCGGTGACGATGGACACGGCAGGCAAGGCGGTGCTGTTCTCTGGGCTCACGGTTCTGATCTCGCTCTCCGCGGTGATGCTCGTCCCGAGCCCCGCGTTCCGCGGCGTCGCCCTCGGGATCATGCTCTCGGTCGTCTTCGTGCTCGCGGCGGCGCTGACCCTGCTGCCCGCCGTGCTGGCGAAGCTCGGCCCACGCGTCGACCGCCTGTCGCTGTCGTGGGTCCACTCGGGCGAGCACCGGTCGCGGCGCTTCGAGCGCTGGGGCGAGCGCCTGTGGCGAAACCCCGCCCGCTACGGAGTCGCCGCCACCGTGGCGCTCGTGGCGCTCGCGGTGCCCGTGCTCGCGCTGGACACCGGGATGCCGTCGATCAAGGTGGTGCCGGAGAACGACTCGTCGCGCCAGGGCTACGTCGCGGTGCAGCAGGCGTTCGGGCCCGGCGCCCCCGGTGCTCTTCAGGTGGTCGCCGACGGCGACGAAGAGGGTGCGGTCTCACACAGCCTGGCTGCAGACTCGGGAATCGCCCAGGTCGTCCCGGCCCAGACGGGGCGGGAGGGAAGCGCGCTCACCCAGGCGATCCCGGCGCAGGACCCCTCCGATCCCGCCGTCGGTGCGACGATCGACCGGTTGCGCTCCGAGCTCCCTCCCGGCGCTCTCGTCGGCGGGGCGGCGGCCGAGAACCACGACCTCGAGCAGGCGCTCGCCGACAAGACGCCGCTGGTGATCGGCGTCGTGCTCGCG
>DATHVJ010000111.1:0-7136 GCA_035461345.1 Solirubrobacterales bacterium
GCTAGCGGCAGTCCACCCAGACGCCCTCGTCGGCGGCGCGCAGCGCACGGTCGACGAGCTCCGCCGCGCGGACGCCGTCCTCGACGCTGGGCGGCCGGGCGCGCTCGTCGCCGTTCACCGCGGCGTAGAAGTCGAGCACGAAGTTGCGGACCGCGTCGGCCCAGCCCTCGACGTGGCCGGGGGGCAGTCCCGGCGGGCCGCTCGGGGACCATTCCGGAGCGCGCATCTCACGCGTCGTGCTCGCGCCGCGGCGGGCGACGCGGAGCTCGTCGGGGCGTTCTTGCACCCATGCGATCGACCCGAGCTCGCCGTCGACCGCGAGCCGAAGGTCGTTCTTCGAGCCCGAGGCGACCTGCGAGAAGGCGAGCGACGCGCCCGCGCCGCCTCGGAGACGCGCGACGACCGAGCCGTGGTCGTCGAGTCGGTCGTCGTCGCTCAGCGCCGAGCCCAGCGTCGCGGCGAGGGCCTCGAAGTCGAGCCCCGTCACGTGCGTGACGAGGTCGAAAAGGTGCGTGCCGAGGTCGGCGAGCGTGCACGACGGGCCGGACCGGGCCGCCGAGCGCCGCCACCCGGGCGCCTGCGTCTCGAGCAGCCAGTCCTGGAGGTAGCTGCCGCGGACCATCGTGACCTCGCCGACGGCCCCCTCCGCGACCAGCGCGCGCATGCGGGCGATCGCCGGGAAGTAGCGGTACGTGAACGCGACGCACGCGCGGCGGCCCGACGCGGCGATTGCATCGGCGAGCCGGCGACCCTCCTCGAGGTCACGCCCGAGCGGCTTCTCGGCGACCAGGTGCGCTCCCGCCTCGACGGCTTGCGTTCCGAGCGGGAGATGGAGGTCGTTCGGGGTGCAGTTGTGGACGACATCCGCGGCGGCGAGTAGCGGGGCGGGGTCGTCCGAGGACGCCGCCACACCGATCAGCTCGACGCCGGGGACGCGTCGCACCGCGTCGAGGTGAGCGCGGCCGGAGAAGCCGGCTCCGATCACGGCGGCCTTCACGCTGCGGGCCGCTAAGTGGTGCCGCTCGTCTGCCGCCGCAGGCGCGTGGCGGCGTCGATCGTGACGGCGAGCAGCAGGACGGCGCCGGTGATCATGAACTTGATGTCCGACGACAGGGCGAGCAGGTCCATGCCGTTCGAGATCGAGCCGATGACGAGCGCGCCGAGCAGCGCCGACCACACGAAGCCGCGACCCCCGAACAGGCTCGTCCCTGCGATCACGGGTCCGGCGATCGCGAGCAGCAGCAGGTCGCTTCCGCCCGAGCTCTGGTTGACCGCCAGCAGCCGCGAGGCGGCCAGGATCCCGCCGGCCGCGGCGAGCGTCGAGCCGAGCGTGAAGACGGTGATCCGGATCCACTTGGTGGGTATCCCGGCGCGCCGCGCGGCCTCGGCGTTGCCGCCGACGGCGAAGATGTGACGCCCGTAGCGGGTGCGCTTGGTGATGAACGAGAGCACGGCCATCAGGCTGAGCATGATCACGGCGGCGAGCGGCACGCCGCGGTCCTCGTTCAGGATCCACACGGCGACGATCACCGCAAGGGCCACCACGACCAGCTTCCCGAGCGCGGCGGCGAGCGCTCCGGTCTCGAGCCCGGCTGTCTGCCTGAGGTGGCGTTCCCGTAGCACGCTCGCCGCGTAGGCCGCGATCACCACCGCGGCGACGGCCCAGCCGAGGCCGGGCGCGAAGAACGTGGTCGTGAGGTCGGTGATCAGGTTGTCGGGGAGGTTGACCGTGCCGGTGTCGCCGAGGACGGCGAGCAGCGCTCCCTGCCACGCCAGCAACCCAGCGAGAGTGACGACGAACGACGGGATCCCGAACGTGGTCACCACGAGCCCGTTGAAGAGGCCGATCGCGGCGCCGGTCGCGAGCCCGGCGACGATCGCGAGCTCGGCGGGCCACCCTTCCTTGACGTTCAGCACCGCCATCACCCCCGCGGCCAGGCCGCTGACGGCGGCCACCGAGAGGTCGATCTCGCCGAGCAGCAGGATCAGCACGACGCCGATCGAGATCGTCGCCACGGCGGTGATCTGCAGGACGAGGTTGGAGAGGTTGACCGCGGTGAGGAAGCGGTCGTTGGCGATCTGGAAGATCGTCCAGATGACCGCGATCCCGAGAATGACCCGCAGCGACCCGTATTCGCCGAGAGCAAGTCGGCGCAGGAACTCGCCGACGACCCCGCGGCGCTCGGCGCCGGCGGGCGCCGCTGCCTCTCCGGTCGCGACGCCGCTCATAGTGCCTGCTCCTCCGTCGTTCGCTCGATGTCCTCGTGCCCGAACTCCGCCCCGGTGATCGCCCCGACGACCTGCTCCCTGTTCGTTTCGTCGGCGTCGAGGACCGCCGCCACCCGCCCGAGCCGCAGGACGACGATCCGATCGGCGACCTGGAACACGTTGGCGAGGTTGTGGCTGATCACGACGACGCCGAGGCCGCGGTCGCGAAGCCGCTGGACAAGCTTCAGGATCTCCCGCGTCTGGACGACGCCGAGCGCAGCGGTGGGCTCATCGAGCAGCACGACCCGAGGCTCGCCGAGCAGCGAGCGGGCGATCGCGACCGCCTGCCGCTGGCCGCCGGAGAGCTGCGCGACCTCGGTGCGAACGCTGCCGATCGTCGTCACCCCGAGCGAGTCGAGCATCTCGAGTGTGCGGTGCTCCATCGACGACTCGTCGAGCAGGTGCAGGCCGGGAATCTGGTTGCCGACCTCCTGGCCGAGATACAGGTTCTCGACCACGTCCAGGTTCTCGCACAGCGCGAGGTCCTGGTACACGGTCGCGATTCCGAGCCGCGTGGCCGCCTGCGGAGTGGTCAGTCTGACGGGCTTCCCGTCGAACGATGCCTTACCCGTGTCGGCCGCCTGGACGCCGGAGATCGCCTTGACCAGGGTCGACTTGCCCGCGCCGTTGTCGCCGACCAGGCCGACGACCTCGCCCGCGTGGAGCTCGAAGTCGACGTCCTTGAGGGCCTCCACGGGCCCGAAGCTCTTGCTGACGCCCTTCAGCGCGAGGAGAGGTGCGTCCGATGACGTTCGCTCAGGCGCCGCCTGCGGGCTCTGAGTCTGGTTCATCGTCGTGCCTCTCCTCGCGCCTCCGGGTCTATCCCTACTGCAGTCCCGCGTCCTTGCAGTCCTGAGCGTATGCCTTGGTGCAGATCTCGTCCACCTTCCAGAAATCGTCAGCGACGATCGTGTCCTGGACGTTGTCCTGGAAGACCGGGATGGTCTCCAGGAACACCGTCGGGACCTGCTCCTGGCCGTTGTCCTCCTCGCCGTTGATGAGGCCCTCGGGGGGATCCTCACCCTGCGCGAGCGCGACCGCCAGCTCGGCGGCCCCCTCGGCGAGCGGCTTGATCGGCTTGTAGACGGTCATGTACTGCTCGCCGGCGAGGATGCGCTGGATCGCGGCCAGCTCGGCGTCCTGCCCGGTGGTCGGCTTCGTCTCCGGGTTGATGCCGGCCGACTTCATCGCCGCGATCGCACCACCCGCGGTGCCGTCGTTCGCCGCATACACGCCGGCGAATCCGTTCTTGCCCTCGGCGGTGATCGCCTGCTCCATCTCGAGCTGCGCCTCGTCCGGGGACCAGTCCGGAGTGTCGTACTCCTTCGCGATCTCGACGCCCTCCTGGTCGAAGATCTCGGTCGAGCCCTCGTTGAACAACGTCGCGTTGTTGTCGGTGGGCGCGCCGTTGATCTGCACGATCGGCCCCTCGTCGGAACCTTCCTCGGCCAGCTTCTCGGACAGGGCCTCGCCCTGCTGCCGGCCGACCTCGACGCTGTCGAACGACACGTAGTAGTCGAGGTCGGCGTCGAGGATCAGCCGGTCGTAGCTGATCACCGGGATGCCTGCCTGCTTCGCGCGGCTGACCAGCCCCGCGGCCGCGGCCGAGTCGACCGGGTCGAGCACCATCACGTCGACGCCCTCAGTGATCCCGGCTTCGACCTGCTGCTGCTGCTTCGAGGTGTCCTGGTCGGCGTTGCTGTACAGGATCTCGCAGTCCGGACACTCCGCCTCTACCTTGGCCTCGAACAACGGCCTGTCCTGGGTCTCGTACCGCGCCGTCTTCGACTCCGGAAGCAGGTACGCGATGCTGCCGCCGCCCTCGCCGCCTCCGTCGTCGTCGTCGTCGCCGCCGCACGCGGCCAGCCCCAAGGCCAGACCGAGGACGGCGATCGGCACGAGCACCCGCGGTGCTCTCGCTCTCATGCGCTCCTCCTCTCGTTGGTGATCAGGTTCCCGTCTCGCCTGCTTTTCAAGCCTGTCCGTCCCGGTATCACGCGGCCTCCTTGGCCGGCAGGGCCGGGGTCAGGAAGCGGTCCGACTCGTGCATCACGAGGGCGAGCGCGCCGAGCAGCTCGGCGCGCTCGCCCAGCACCCCCGGGACGATCTCGAGCTGCTCGACCGCGTTCGGGATCGCGTTGCGGCGGACCGAGCGGCGCACGGGGTCGAGCAGCACGTCGCCGGCCGCGCTGAGGTCGCCGCCGACGATCACGCATTCGGGGTTCAGCAGGTTGCAGAGGTTGGCGACGGCGACTCCCACGGCCCGCCCGGCGTCGCCGATCAACCGCTGCGCGGCGGCGTCCCCGGCCGCCGACAGCTCGAGCAGCCGTCTGGTTGTGACCTCCTCGCCGCGGCTGGCGCTGAGCAGCTCGGTGATCGCGCGGGCCGAGGCGAGGGTCTCGAGGCAGCCACGGTTCCCGCACCGGCACACCGGGCCGCCGGTAGCGAGGACGGTGTGGCCGATCTCGCCGGCTGTCCCGCCGACGCCGTGGTGGAGGCGGCCGGCGGAGATGAAACCGGCGCCGATCCCGGTCGCCAGCTTGATGTAGGCGAGGTCGGAGCGGCCCTGGCCGGCGCCCCACACGAGCTCGGCGAGGGCGCCGAGGTTGGCGTCGTTCTCGACCTCGACCGGCATCTGGAGCCGCCGGCTGGCCTCGGCGGCCGCGTCGACCCCCACCCAGCCGGGAAGGATCGACGAGGTCTGGACGGTGCCCGTGGCGCGATCTATCGGCGCCGGGAGGCCCATCCCCGCGCCGATCACGCGGCTGCGGTCGGCACCGGCCTCGTCGAGCACGTTGGCGACGAACTCGGCGGCGGCGTCGAGGCCGTGGTCGGCGGAGTGGTCGACGTCCATCTCGCCCCATGTCTCCGCGAGCACGGTGTGGGAGAGGTCGGAGACGGCGACGCGAAGGTGGCGGTGGCCGAAGTCGATTCCCACCGCCAGCCCGGCCGAGCTGTCGAGCGAGATCATCACCGGGGGCCGGCCGGTGTGCCCCTCCTGAGAGGGCGGGATCCCGTCCTCGCGCTCGGTCGCGAGCCCCGCCTCGAGCAGGTCGGCGACGATCGTCGACACGGTCGAGCGCGAGAGGCCGGTGATCCGGGCGAGGTCTGCACGACTGGCGACCCCGCGCTCGCGCAGCGCGTCGACGATGCGGCGGCGGTTCCCCTCGCGCAATGACGTGAGCGAGCCGCTGGCGCTGCGTCCTCCTCCCGTGCCCACGCGGCGCAGTCTTTCCGACCGCGCTGGGTTTGTCAAGAGCTAGGCGGAACCAACCCTGGCAGCGCTCTGATATGTCCAATATTCGGACATATCCCGGCGGGATGAAACCCATGACCCCGGGGGGAATCGAACCCTCCACCTGGAGATTGAAAGCCTCCTGTCCTAGCCATTAGACGACGGGGCCGATGGACCTTGAGTGTAGGCGCGTTCAACGGCGGACGATGCGTCCGCACCCATAGGTAGCCTGACGAACGTATGTTCGTAAGAACCGACTCCGTCCGCAAGCCGGCGGAGTACGCCGAGGCTCGCCGTCTGCGGCGGGTTGAGGGTGCGTCGCTGAAGAAGATCGCGACGCAACTCGGCGTCTCGGTTTCGACGGTCCACGGTTGGACCCGCGACATCGAGCTGACCGCAGAGCAGCGGGCCCGCAACCTGGCCGCGTTGGCGGTGCATGCTGTACTGGGTGGGCTGAAGGGACCAAAAACCAAAACCGAGCCCGGGTTGTCAACTCATCGAGGCGCTCGACCTCCCGCCTTCCGTCCTGACGAAGCACGTCGTCGATTCACTGCCCACCTCGAGCAGTGGTCGGAAGACCAACCGGCTTCCCTATGGCGTCTGCAAGCTCACCGTGAGGCGAAGCGTCGGGATCATCCAGCACATCTACGGCGCGATCCAGGAGTACATCGGGTCGGACGAGCCGCGCTGGCTCGACTAAGACGCTCAGCCGACGAGCCGCTCCAACAACGCCTTCTGCGCGTGCAGCCGGTTCTCGGCCTGGTCCCAGACCGCGGAGCGCTCGCCGTACAGGACCTCCTCGCTGATCTCCTCACCGGGGTGGGCCGGGAGGCAGTGGAGGACGATCGCGCGATCCGAGGCCGCGGCGAGCAGCTCCGCGTCGACACGAAAGGGGGCGAGGTCCGAGCGGCGGCGTTCGGCGTCGGCCTCGTTGCCCATGCTGACCCACACGTCGGTGTAGACCGCGTCGGCACCGGCGACCGCCGCGCGCGGGTCCTCGACGGCTTCGGCCGCTACTCGCGGCTCGAGCCGGTAGCCATCGGGCGACGCGACGACGACGTCCACGCCCGCGGTCCGCCCCAGGATCGCCAGCGAGCGGGCGACGTTGTTGCCGTCGCCCACGTACGCGACCCGCAGCCCGCGTAGCCCCCCGAACCGCTCGCGCAGCGTCAGCAGGTCCGCGAGCGCCTGGCACGGATGGTGGGTCGGGGTCAGGCCGTTGATCACCGGAACCGACGCCGTCCGTGCCAGCTCGGCGACGTTGTCGTCGGACATCGACCGGATCACGATCGCGTCGAAATAGCGCGACAGCACCCGTGCCGTGTCCCCGATCGACTCCCCGCGCGCGAGCTGAAGCTCGTCGCCGCGCAGGACTACGGGCGTCGCACCGAGCTCCGCGACGCCGACCTCGAACGAGACCCGGGTTCGCGTCGAGGGCTTCTCGAACACGAGCGCGACCGACCTGCGCGCGAGCGCATCCCCCCCCACCCCGTCGCGCCTGCCGGGCTTCAGCTCGAGTGCGCGGGCGAGCAGCGCCGCCAGCTCGTCGGCCGACAGCTCCTCGCCGGTCACGAAGTGGCGCGGAGGCGTCATCGAAGCCGCCGATACTACGCCGCATCGAGATCCGGGCCCT
>DATHVJ010000112.1:0-4196 GCA_035461345.1 Solirubrobacterales bacterium
GTCGAACGGGAACGCCTCGGCGACGACGGGATTCAGCTCACCGGCCTCGAGGCTGGCCTGGAGCGGCTCGACCACGCGATCGAGGCTTCCCTCCTCGTCCCACCAGTGCAGCATGTTGAGCCCGAACACCCCCTTGTTCTCGTTCATCATCGCGAGGCTCTTCCACCATGGGACCGTCGCGAACGGCATCCTGCCGAGGTTGCGGAGCAGCGCCGGGATGTCCCTGGTGGAGCCGGTCTGGACGTCGGCGAGCCCGTACATGATCAGCCGCCCGCCCTGTCGCAGCAGCCGGTAGTCCTTGCGAAAGCTCTCCGGCCCCAGGGCGTCGATGATCACGTCGACGCCCTCGCCGCCCGTGATCCGCCGTACCTCGTCGGCGAAGTCCTGCCTGCGGTAGTCGATCGGGTGGTCGACGCCCTGGGCGCGGATCGCGTCGTGCTTCGAAGCCGACGCCGTCCCGAACACCTCGGCGCCTCGCGACTTCGCAATCTGGGTCGCCGATATACCGACCCCGCCTCCGGCCGTGTGCACCAGTGCCCGCTCACCCTGCTTCAGCCCGCCCATGATCACGAGCGCCGCGTACGCGGTCCCGTAGTTGACCGGGAACGCCGCGCCCTGCTCGAACGACAGCTCGTCCGGAAGCGGAAACGCCTGCGCGGCCGGCACGGTGACGAGCTCCGCATGGCCGCCGAACCGCGTCGCCGCCATCACCCGATCGCCCACCGCCGCCGACTCGACCCCGTCCCCGACCGCCTCGACCTCTCCAGCTACCTCGTATCCGATGACGCACGGCGGGTCGGGCGCGTCCGGGTAGACGCCGGCCCGGGCCATCAGGTCCGCGAAGTTGATTCCCGCCGCGCTGACCGCGATCCTCACCTCGCCCGCGCCGAGCGGGGGATCGGGTCGCTCCTCGACCCTCAGTACCTCGGGCCCGCCGTGCCTCGTGATGACCACGGCCCGCACGGCCGGGACCCTATCGGCCGCTACAGGTCCACCGCCCGGCCGATCTCGAAGTCGGCCGTCGACACGATCTCGTCGATCACGTCGTCGGGCACCTTGGCGTCGGTGGTCAGCGCCATCACCGCCTTGTTCGGGTTCGCCTCCGCCCCGACCGCCGCGGAGACGATGTTCACGCCGTGCTCGCCGAACGCCGTCCCCACCCGGCCGATCATCCCCGGCTGGTCGCGGTAGCGGAAGATCGCCAGGTGCTCGGCGAGGGGCATGTAGAAGCTCTCGCCCCACACCCTGACCAGGTGCGGGAGGTTGCGGGGCCCGACCGCGGTCCCGGACACCTCGACGGTGTCGCCGCCGGAGTCGATCCGCACCGTGACGAGCTCGGTGAACTCGTCCGAGGCGGTGTCCTTGAGCTCGACCAGCTCGATCCCGCGCTCGGCCGCCATCGCCGGAGCGTTGACGAGGTTGACCGGCTCCTCGGTGTGACCCGACAGAATCCCGACCAGCACGGCGATTCCGAGCAGGCGGGTGTCGTGCTCCGCGATCCGCCCCCGGAACTCGGCCTGCACGCGGTCGATCGAGCCGTTGCCCAGACCCTGGGCCAGCCCGCCGAGCATCTCGCACAGGGGCACAAACGGGGCCAGCGCCTCCATCGCCTCCGGTCGCACCGCGTGGATGTTGACCGCGTTGGTGACCACGCCGCCCGTCAGCGCCGCCCGCACCTGCTGGGCGGTGATCACACCGGCGCGGTCCTGGGCCTCCTCGGTCGAGGCGCCGAGATGGGGCGTGACGACGACGTCCGGGCGCCCGAACAGCGGGTGGTCGGTCATCGGCTCCGACGGGAACACGTCGAGCGCGGCGCCCGCCACCTTGCCGCTCTCCAGCCCCGCCTCGAGCGCGTCGAGGTCGACCAGCTCACCGCGGGCGGCGTTGACGATCCGGACGCCGTCCTTCATCTTCGAGATCGCCTCGGCGTCGATCCAGTTCTCGGTCTCCGGGGTGCGCGGGAGGTGGATCGTGATGATGTCGGCGCGGCGGTACAGCTCGTCGGTGGAGTCCATGCCCTCGATCCCCAGCTCGCGGAACCGCTCCGCGGCGACGAACTTGTCGTACGCCACCACCTCCATTCCGAACGCCAGCGCGCGTTGGGCAACGAGCTGGCCGATGCGGCCGAACCCGATCACCCCCAGGGTCTTGCCGTAGAGCTCGTTGCCCCTGAACCGCGACCGCTCCCAGCGCCCGTCGGCCAGCGACGCGTGCGCCTGGGGCACGTTGCGGCACAGGGCGAGCGCCAGCGCGAGCGTGTGCTCGGCGGCGGCGACCGAGTTCGACTCCGGCGCGTTGGCGACCACCATCCCCCGCTTCGTGGCGGCGTCGACGTCGACGTTGTCGACCCCGGTACCGGCCCGGCCGATCACCTTGAGCCGGTTCGCGCGCTCGATCAGGTCGGCGGTCACCTGGGTGCCCGAGCGGATCAGCAGTGCGTCGAACTCGCCGATCCGGTCCGCCAGCTCCTCCTCGGACATCTCGAACCCCAGCTCGACGTCGAAGTCGTTGCGCAGCAGCTCGATCCCCGATTCGGCGATCGGCTCCCTGACCAGCACGCGCTGTGCGGGGGCGTCGGACACGCGGAGGCTAGCCGACCGGTTCGGGGGTGACCCCGGCGTCGGCGAACACGCGCTGCGCCGCCCCGGCTCCGGTGCCCGGCTCGACCTGGAGGCCGACGTCCCGCAGGGCCATCTCCAGAGCGGTGAGGGCGACGACGATGTCGAACGCGCCGTAGTAGCCGCAGTGCGCGATACGCACGATCCGGCCCTTGAGCCGGCCCTGGCCGCCGGCAACGGTGACGCCGAATCGATCCCGCATCAACTTCGGGACCCTGGCGCCGTCGAGGTCGTCGGGAAGCGCCGCGGCGGTGACCACGTTGGCGTCGTCGTCGTCGGGCCCGAACCGCTCGAGCCCGACCGCCTCGACCCCGGCCCGCGCCGCGCGCGCCAGCACCGCGTGCCGCGCCAGGACGCGATCGAGCCCCTCGGTCAGGATCAGGCCGAGGGCGACGTCGAGGGCTCTGAACAGCGTCACCGCGGGAGTGAAGGCGCTGTTCGGCGGCTGCTCGCGCTGGCCCGCCGCGGTGATCCCCCAGTCGAAGTAGTGGCGGCGCCCCGGGTTCTCGGCGGCGAGGGCGAGCGCGCGCTCCGACGCCGACACGAACGCCAGCCCAGGCGGGCACATCAGCGACTTCTGCGAGCCGGAGACGACGACGTCGACCCCCCACTCGTCCTGCGGGAGGTCGACGGCGGCGAGGCCCGACACCGCGTCCACGCACAGCACGGCGCCGCGGGCGACCGCGACATCGTTGAGGGCGCGCACGTCGTTAACGACGCCCGTCGACGTCTCCGACTGGGTAGCGAACACCGCCCGCACCGGCCGGCCGGCCCGGGCAAGGGCATCGTCGAGGCGCGCGGGATCGATCTTCTCGCCCCACTCGAAGGCGAGGTGGATCGTGTCCGCCCCGTACGCGTCGCACAGGTCCTTCCACCGCTCGCCGAACTTCCCCGCCGAGGCGACGAGCGCGGGCTCGCCCGGGACGACGAGGTTCGCCACCGCCGACTCCATGCCCCCGGTGCCCGAGGCGGCGAAGCACAGCACGTCGTTGCGGGTCTGGAACACGGCCCGAAGCCGCTCCAGGACGCGCTCGTAGATCTCGATGAACGCGGGCGCCCGGTGGTAGAGCACCGGCTCGGCCATCACCTGGCTGACCGCCGGCGGCAGGGGCGTAGGCCCCGCGGTCATCAGGTACTGCTTCTGGAATATGTCGGGTGAGTCCGTCATCGCGGGCGGCTCGGGTGCGCCAAGGTTAGGGATCGCGACCGATAGCAGAGCAGAGAGGAGGACAATGCGCAGTCACACGGTCTACCGAACCTTCGAGACCGCCGAGCGGCGCGAGTTCGTGCGGATCACCGACGACGTCCAGGCGGCCGTCGACGAAGCCGGGATCGACGAGGGCATGGCCCTCGTCTCGGCGATGCACATCACGGCCGGCGTGTGGGTCAACGACGACGAGCCCGGCATCCAGGCCGACGCGCTCGAGTGGCTCGACAAGCTGGCGCCGCCGAGCTGGAGCGAGCCCTCGAACGATGTCGCGCGCGAGCTGCTGCCCGAAGGCGGCGACTACCGCCACCACCGGGGCGGCGAGGACAACGCCGACGCGCACCTCAAGAACCTGCTCGTCCACCACCAGG
>DATHVJ010000113.1:0-21576 GCA_035461345.1 Solirubrobacterales bacterium
GAGGTGGAGGGGGCGCGGCGATTTGGCCGCGAGCGGGTCGCCGGTCGGTACCTCGAGTTGCGCTACGAGGACCTCGTCGCCCGGCCGGAGCCGATGCTGCGCGCCGTATGCGGGTTCCTGGACCTCGAGTTCGACCCCGGGATGCTCGGCTACCACCGAGACCGTAACGCCACCTCGTTGCCCGACCACGCTCGGCTCGCGGGGCCGCCGAGCCCGGGTCGGCGCTGGCAGGAGGAGATGGCGCCGCGTGACGCCGAGTGCTGCGAGGCTATCGCGGGTGAGGTCCTCGACGAGCTCGGATACCACCGCGCCCATCCGCGGCCACCGGCGAGCGTCCGGGCCCACGCGCTGCTTCACCGAGCATCGCTCGCGGCGCGCATAGCGCTGTGGGACGCCGCGCTGGCGCTCGTTCGCCGCAGCCCGATCTGGCACCTGCGCCAGGTCTACATCCGGCGAACCTTCGAGCCCGGGTCCACACCGTGATCGCGCCGAGGGGGCGGGGCCCCTTGGGGCAGTTCGACCGGCTTCCCAATCGACCCGTGGCTGGGGTCACGCCTACTGACGGCGCGGGCCTATTCGAGGCTGCGCAGCGTGCGCTCCAAGCCGTCCTCGAGGGCGACCACGGCCTCGAACCCGAGCTCCGCGCGGGCCTTGGCGGGATCGAGCGCGCTGCGTCGGACCTCCCCCTTGCGTTCGGGCGCGAACCCGGGTTCGAAGCCCGAGCCGTCCGGCGTCCCGAGCTCCCGGCCGAACGCTCGCAGGCGCTCCACCAGCTCCAACACTGAGACCTCCTCTCCCCGGCCGACGTTGTACACGCCGTGCGCCTCGCTCTCGGAAGCGATCAGCGCCGCCCTGGCGACGTCGCCGACGTAGACGAGATCGCGGGTCTGGTGCCCGTCGCCGTAGACGACGGGCGACTCGCCGGATAGCAGCTTCCCGCAGAAGATCGCGATCACCCCGCCCTCTCCGAGCGGATCCTGTCGCGGCCCATAGACGTTCGCCAGACGCAGGCTGATCGTCGAGAGCTGATGCAGGCGTCTGTAGAGGTCGCAGTAGCCTTCGGCCGCGTACTTGGCCTGCCCGTACGGCGACAGTGGACGGATCGGAGCCGGCTCGGCGAGCGGTGGGTCGCCCTCGCCGTAGATTGCCCCGCCCGTGGAGGCGAACACGAAGCGTCGCACGCCGCAGTAGCGCGCGGCCTCGAGCAGGTTGATGGTGCCGACGACGTTCACCTCCGCGTCCTTGCCGGGGCTGCGCACCGATGCGCGCACGTCGATCTGGGCGGCAAGGTGAAACACGACCTCGGGCCGCTCCCGGCGCAGCAGCCGGGCGACAAAGTCAGCGTCACGGATGTCTCCGGCCACCAGCGCGGCCCCGCGCTCGATCGCGGTGCCGATGTTGCTCTCGCGGCCGGTGGAGAGGTCGTCGACGACCACGACCTCGTCCCCCCGCTCCACCAGCGCGTCGACGACATGCGAGCCGATGAAGCCGGCACCCCCGGTGACCACGGCCCTCACCCGGCGATCAGCCTCTCTGCGTGCGATCCGGCCACTCGGCGAGCCGCAAGTGTATTCGCACCCGTCACTATCCTCGTCCGGTCGCTGTCCCGCGAGCGCGAAGCGATAAGCGTGCACGTCTGGTTCGATCTCACCAACACCGCACATGTGCTGGTGCTCCGCCCGCTCGTCGAGTTGCTCGAAAGCGACGGCCACGAGGTGACACTGACCGCTCGCGCGCTCTCCCACACGGTCGAGTTGCTCGAGGACTGGGGACATCCGCACGTCGTCATCGGCCGCCACGGTGGGGGACGCCGGGCCGACAAGGCGCTCGCGGCCGCGGACCGCCTCACCAAACTGATCCGCTTCGGGCGAAGCCGCCGCTTTGATTGGGCGATCGCCCACGGATCCACGGAGCTGCCCGTTGCGTGCCGCGTGCTCGGGATCCCGAACACGACGATGCTCGACTACGAGTGGGCGGAGCTTCAGCACCACCTCAACTGCAGGCTGGCCACCCGCACCCTGGCCCCCGAGGCCATCCCCCCGAGCCGGCTGGCGCGCTACGGAGCCCGTCGCGGAAAGCTCGTCCGGTACCCGGGGCTGAAGGAGGAGTACTACATGGCCGACTTCGAGCCCGAGGCCAGCGTGCTCGACGAGCTCGGCATAGACCGCGAGCGCGTGCTCTGCGTAGTGCGGACGGCGCCGTCCTACGCCCTTTACTTGCGCGGCTCTCCCGACGCGCTGCTGCCCCGCGTGCTGAGCCGCCTGAACGAGGCGGATGCGCAGACGGTGGTGCTGGCACGCACCCCCGAGCAAGCCGCGTCGGTCGTCGAGCTGGGATTCGATCGGCTGATAATCCCCCCGCGCGCAGCGGACGGACGCAGCCTGGTCGCGTTCGCGGACGCGCTGGTGTCGGGCGGCGGGACGATGAACAGAGAAGCCGCCGTGCTGGGCACCCCCGCGTGGTCGATCTTCGAGGGAAGGCTCGGGGCGGTGGACGAGAAGCTGATACGGGAACGCAGGCTCCACCTGCTGCGCGATCCCGCCGAGATCACCCTCGAGAAGAAGGCTCCCGGGTCGATCGAGGGGCGGGTGAGGCGCGATCCGGCGGAGCTTCTGAGGCTTGCGCTTCCGCCGCGGGAACCCGCGCGGTGAGCGCGTGCTCGAGCGTGTCCTCCTCCTCGGGAGGCTCCGGCGACGGCTCGATCGCCTCGAACTCCTCCGTGATCGGCTTCGCGTCAGCACCCATACGGGCCTCGACGAATCGCTTCAGGCCCAGCGCATGTAGGTGACGCGCCTTCAGAATCTCGAGCGTGTAGACCATCCACACCGAGGCGGCGGCCACGAGCAGGGCCGCCGCCAGCATGATCAGTGTGTTCCCGGCGTCCCACTCCCCGCCCGGCCGCGGGGGCACGAACCTGGCCAGCAGCGCGAACGCCGCGAGCAGCGCGGCCCACACGTGGAGGTAGGCGGCGGTGCGTCGCTGCGAGAACCCGATCCTCATGAAGCGGTGGTAGAAGTGATTGTGGTCGGCTCCCCACGGCGCCCGGCCGTACTTGAGCCGCTTCAGGACTACGAAGGAGGTATCGAGGATCGGCACGGCGACCACGAGCAGCGGGGCGATCAGGGCGATTGTGGCCGCCGTCTTGAGCACGCCTTGGGCGGCGACCGCAGCGAGCAGAAACCCCAGCGCGAGCGCGCCGGTATCGCCCATGAAGATCCGTGCCGGGTGGTAGTTGTGGCGCAGGAACGCGAGCGTCGCGCCACACACGATCATCGCCAGCGCGGCCGAGTTCATGCGGTCGAAAGACGCCGCGAGAACGGCGAACGACGCGGCGGCGATCCCCACCAGTCCGGCGGCGAGGGCATCCATGCCGTCGATGAGGTTGATCAGATTCGCCAGGACGACGATCCACAGCACGGTCAGCGGGTACGCGACGAAGCCGATGTCGTGGTCACCGATGAGCGGCAAGGTGATGCGATCGATCGTCACGTCGTATCCCACGACCGGGATCAGGGCGATCGCGGCAACCCCGAGGAGCTTTGCCATCGGGCTGATGCCGCGGATGTCGTCAAGCAGGCCCAGCCCAGCGACGCACAGCGTGCCGAGCAGAATGCCCATGTAAGGGCCGCCTGGCTGGATGAGGACGAACGCCGGGACGAGGATCCCGCACACGATCGCGATCCCGCCGATCCTGGGGATCGGAAGGCTGTGGACCCGGGGACGGTCGCTCGGCACATCGAGCGCGCCGATGCGCGGAGCGAGCCATGCCGCGACCGGCGTCAGCACGAGGACTATCGCGGCCGCCAGCACGAACCCCCACATCGCGGCCCCATTGCCGAGCAGGGCGTCTAGGGACTCGGACAGGGACATCCCGCGGGCCCTGTATAGCAGAGCGGGGGGTCACAACCCCCCTGGTAGCATCGCCCGCCGATGAGCGACACAGTGAGCTCCGCCGAGATGACGTTCGACGAGCGCGTGGCGACCCGCGAGCTCAACTTGGGCATCGTGGGCCTCGGCTACGCGGGGCTGCCGCTGGCGATGACGTTCGCCGAAACCGGCTTCGACGTGATCGGGATCGACATCGACCCCGAGCGGGTGAAGGCGATCCGGGAAGGCCGCTCGTACCTCGTCGACGTGCCGGCCGAGCGCTACGAGCACCTCGACGGGCGGCTCGAGGCGACGGGCGACTACGGAGCGATCTCGCGGCTCGACGCGGTCACGATCTGCGTGCCGACACCGCTGTCCAAGACACGCACACCCGACATCGCCCAGGTGGTCGCCGCAGCGGAATCTGTCGCGGAGAACCTCGTCCCGGGTCAGCTAGTGCTGCTTCAGTCGACGACTTACCCGGGCACGACCGAGGAGATCGTCCAGCCGATCCTGGAGCGCAGCGGCCTGAGGGCCGGGCGCGACTTCTTCCTCGGCTACGCGCCCGAGCGGGTGGACCCGGGCAACAAGCGGTACACGATCCGCAACACCCCGAAGCTCGTCGCGGGAGTGACGGAGGAGTGCCGCCGGCGTGCCGAGCTGCTCTACAGCCAGATCGTGGAGGTCGTGATCCCGGTCTCGAGCACGATGGTCGCCGAGACCGCGAAGCTGCACGAGAACACGTTTCGCGCGGTCAACATCGCGCTCGCCAACGAGCTGGCCCTGATGTGCAGCAGGCTGGGGGTCTCCCCATGGGAGGTAATCGACGCGGCCTCGACGAAGCCGTTCGGATTCCTCCCCCACTACCCGGGCCCGGGCCTGGGCGGTGACTGCATCCCTGTGGTCCCGCATTTCCTTGCCTGGCGTCTGCGCGAGTACGGCTACTCCGCGCAGCTGATCGAAGCGGCACACGAGGTCAACGCCCAGATGCCCGTGTTCGTCGTCCACAAGGTCGCGGATGCGCTGAACGACGCCGGCCTCCCGCTCAAGGACTCCCGGGTGCTGCTGCTGGGCATGGCCTACAAGCCCGATATCCACGACACGCGCGAATCGCCGAGCCTGGAGATCATGCGCCAGCTGCTCGAGCGGCACGCCGTGGTGACGTACTGCGACCCGTGGGTGGGCGAGGTCGAGCTCGACGGGGTGCGCCACGAGAGCATCGAGTGGTCCCCGGATCGGCTCCGTGAGGCCGACTGCGTGGTGCTGCTCACCCCGCACAGGCGGTTTCGCGAGGAGCCGCTGTGGGAGCATGCCTCGGTGATCGTGGACACGCGCAACGTCGTCCCCGAGGGGTCGAACGTTCACCGGCTCTAGCTTGGCCGGGCTCCTGATCCTGGGATCCGGCTACCTGGGGGCCGCGCTGGCCGAGCGCGCGCTGGCGGCCGGGGGGGCGGTGGTCATGGCCGACAATTGGCACGCGACCGAACGGGCCAAGCTGGAGAGCCTGGAGGCGGCGGGTGCCGTCGTCGAGAGTGCCGACATCAGGCGCGAGGATGAGGTCGATCGCCTTCTCGCGCGCGAACCTTCGCGCGTGTACCTGCTCGCCGCGCAGGCCAGCCGCCCGCTCGCCGAGCGCGAGCCCGACTACACGGAGGAGACCAACGTCACCGGCGCCCGACGGGTGGCCCAGGCCGTCGCCCGGAGGGGAGCGCCCGCCCTCGTCTACGGGAGCTCGCTGCACGTCTACGGGGCGCCCCGGGGCGAGGTCGACGTCGATCATCCCTACGGTGTCCAGCACGACCTCGTCCATCTCTCGAAGGTCTATGCCGAGCTCTGCCTGCGCATGTACGCGGAGCGGGCGGGATTCGACCTCGCGATCCTGCGCCTGGGGATCGTGTACGGGCCCAGCCCCGTGCAGCACGAGCGACCCGAGTCCCAGACCGTGGTGGACAAGTTCCGCCGCCTCGCGGCGGCCGGGAGGCCGCTTCCGCTCGACGACGGGGGGCGCGCGACGATCGGCGTGGTCCACGCCGCCGACGTGGCGCGAATCATGCTGGAGTCGCCGCGCCAGCGGGGGGTCGCGATCGACAACGTGGTCGCGGAGACCCTGACGGTGGCCGATATCGCGGCGCTCGCCGGCGGCGAGAGCGCGGCCGGCCGGCCGGCCTGCAGCTTCCGCTCGCGTTTCGCCTATCGGCACCGGGTCGCCGAGTACCTGTCGGACGCGGGGCGATGAAGCTGCTGGTCACGGGCGCGACCGGGTTCCTGGGATGGCGATGCTGCGTGCTGCTGGCGGAGCGGGGTCACGAGGTCGTCGCGACAGGGCGGCCAGGCGGGCGACGGCGGGTGTCCTCCAAGAACCTCGCGACGGTGGCGCTGGACGCGGGGGATCCTCGCGTGCGCGGGCTGGTCGCCGGATCTGCTGCCGTGCTCCACTTCGCGGGCGTCCCAGACCCGGCCCGGGCGAGCGCCGACCCGGCGAGAGCCGTTCGCGAGAACGTCGGCACTACCCTCAACCTGCTCGAAGCGTGCGCTGAGCACGGAGCGGGGCTTATCTATCCCTCCACGGTACGGGCCGCCGCGGAGAAACCGCCGGATCCCTACGCGCTCTCCAAGCGTCTCGGCGAGGAGCTCTGCCAAATGCACCGGGCGGCCGCGACGGCCGTGCGGCTGACGTCGGTCTTCGGACCCGGCCAGGTGGCGTGGGAAGGGGCCACCGGAGCCATCGCCGTGTTCGCTGCCCGCGCGCTGGAGGGCGCGCCGATCGTGATTCCCGGCGACCCCGAGCGCGCCAGGGACTTCACATACGTCGACGACGTGGTAGGCGCCCTGGAAACGATCGTCTCGGAGCGACGCTGGAACCTGTGCCTGACCGTGGCGAGCGGGGTCGAGACCGCGCTTGTCAGCGCCGCCGAGCTGGTGCGTGAGGCGGTCGGCTCGTCGTCGCCAATCGAGACTCCGGGAGGGACTCTCCCCCTGGGCGAGAACAAAAGCTACGGGAGTGCCCCCGGCGACCCGCGGCTACACTTCCCGACCCGCCCTCTCGAGGAGGGCATCCGACTGTATGTCAACTGGCTCCGTGGCCATCCCGCTGCTGAAGGCCGCTCCTGAGGCCGACCAGCTCGCCGACCGGCTCGACGGCGGCCCATGGAGGGGTATCGAGCTGTGTCTGCTCCCGCGTCACGTGAGCGACGAGCGGGCGCTCGCGAGCGCGATCACTCTCACCACTGAGCGGCTCGAGGGGCTGGACCTCGCCGTGACCGCCGAAGCGCCGGTGAGCTGGCCGAGTGGCGCACACGTGAGGGTGGACCGCCTCGACCACGAGGCCCGGGAGGGGATCGAGCGCAGCGCCGCGTTCGCGGCTGCCGTCGGCTCCCCGGTGCTGACGATCCACCTGTTCACCCCGCTCGACCCGGATCGGTACCGAGCCGGGTATGTCCCGGAGGACGTGGAGATCGAGGGCTTCCTTCGCTTCTACGCGCGAACCTGCCTCGCCCATGGCGTCAAGCCGCTTATCGAGAACGTGCCGCCGGTGCTGCGAATGCGCGTCGGCGGCGTCTTTTTGTCGCCGATCGGCGGACACTGGCGCGACCTTCACAAATGGCGGGAGCGCATCCCCGAGCTCGGGTTCACGATCGACGTCTCCCACGCGGCGCTGTTCCGCTCGTTCGTCGCCGCATACCCGACGCCGTTCGGGCTGATCTCGGACGAGGACCTGGAGCTGGAACGGTTCATCGAGGAGCTCGGGCCGGCGGCGGAGGTGGCCCACGTCTCCGACGCCCACGGGCTGCTTGGCGAGGGCCTGCCCTATGGCTCCGGCGAGCTCGACCTCGATCCCGTTGTGCGGCGCCTTGGCGAGCTCGTGCCGTTCATCGTCGCGGAGATCAACGAGCCGCGCAGCTCGAGCTCGCGGGATATGAAGACGGGCTATCGGGCTATCGAGCGAGCGCTGCGCGAGCGCGGCGCGTCGCGGAGGCCTGCGCCCGCGCGCCTCCCGAGCAAGGGGTTCGAGTGGCAGGCGGTGCTCGGACGGCGCGACCCGATCCCCTCACTGCTCGAGCTGCAGGAGTCCTTCGGCGGCCGGAGGGTGCTCGTGACCGGCGGTGGCGGCTCGGTGGGACGCTCACTCGCGACATTCCTGTCCGGATTCCGCCCCGAGCGGGTCACGCTGATGGACACCCACGAGGCATCGCTGACCGCGGATGCCCGCAGCCGGGAGGACAGCTCGCTGCAGCGGATCTCGCATGCGCTGTGCGATGTGCGCGAGGGGGAGCGGCTCGATGCCGAGTTCTCGCGGGCTCGTCCCGACGTGGTGTTCCATCTTGCCGCCTACAAGCACGTCGACAGGGCAGAGCAATTCCCGGAGGAGTTCGTGGACACCAACCTGCACGGGACCTGGAACGTGCTGCGGGCGGCGGAGGCCGCGGACGTGGAGACGGTCGTGGTGGCGTCCACCGACAAGGCCGCCCTGGCCGCGAGCTTCTACGGACGGACGAAGCGGTTCATGGAGGAGCTGACCGCGTTCGTCGCCCGTCGCCAGGGAGCTCAGCGACTCGCTGTGCGCCTCGTCAACGTGCTCGGCAGCGCCGGGAGCGCTTCCGAGCTCTTCCTCGAGCAGGCGAGGGCCGGGGTCCCGCTGAAGGTCACCGAGGCCCGCATGGTGCGCTACTGGATCACGATGGCGAATGCGGTCGCGCTCCTCGCTCATGCGGCGCTCGTGGCCCGCGAGGGCGCCTTGCTCGCCGCCCCCGCCGATCCGGCGATGCTGACAGTCGGTGAGCTGGCCGAGCGGATCTGGAGGCAGGTGGGTCGCGAGGGCGAGCCCCCCGTGGACCAGGTTGGCATCCGTCGCGGCGAGACGATGAACGAGGTGCTCACGGGGCCCGGCGAGGAGCTGGGCGGCGAGCCCCATCATGGGATCGCGGTGATTCGGGGTGAGATTCCAACCACAGGCGCGGCGTGGGTCGCCGAAAGGCTTCCCGAGGGGGCGACCCGCGAGAGGGCGCGCGAGGTGTGGATGGAGGCGATGAGTCGTCCGGGGCTGCTCGCCCGCACGGGTAGCCCCGGGTAGCGGTCTCCTGGCGAACACGCGGAGCCATCGGCCGGCGGCGGCGATCGCGGCGCCTGCGGAACAATGGCGCACCGATGCCCCGCGTGCTCTACGTCCACAGCCGCGACACCAGCTTCACCCGCATCGACCGTGCGGCCCTCGCCGAGCGCTTCGAGGTACTCGAACATTTCCAGCCGGGACGGCGTCCCCAGCCGCTGAAGCTGATTCGTAAGCTGCGCCGGGCGGAGGTCGTGTTCGGCTGGCACGCGTCGTCGCACACCTTCCTCGCGCTGATCCTGGCGCGCGTGATGCGCAGGCCCTCGGTGCTCGTGATCGGCGGCGTGGACACCGCCCGGATGCCGGAGATCGGCTACGGGATGCAGCGTCGGGGGCCGCGACGGTTGATTGCCCGGTGGACGATCGCCTCCGCCACTCGTCTGATCACGAACTCGAGCTATTCGTTGGACGAGATCGCGGCGAATCTCGGCCTCGGACCGAACCGGGTGACGCGGATCTACCACGGAATCCCGGACCGGTTCGCCGATCCTGGCGATGATCGAAAGCCGGAGCGCATGGCGCTCAGCGTCGGGGTCGTGTACGCGCTGAACCTCGAGCGCAAGGGACAACGCCCGTTCGTGGAAGCCGCCGCAAGCCTGCCGGACGTCCAGTTCGTGCTCGCGGGCAAGTGGCAGGACGACGCAGTCGAGCACCTGCGTTCGCTCGCCGGACCCAACGTCACCTTCACCGGCTACCTCGACGACTCCGAGCTCGACTCGTACTTCCGGCGTGCTGCGGTCTACGTGCAGCCCTCCCGGCATGAGGGTTTCGGGCTCGCGGTAGCGGAGGCGATGCTGGCGCGCTGCGTGCCGGTGGTCACGGATGCGGGCGCCCTGCGAGAGGTGGTCGGCGACACGGGCGTGGTGATCGGCGAGCCGGATCCCCGGCAGGTAGCCGACGGCATCCGCCGCGCGCTCGAGCTCGGGCCCGCAGCGGGCGAGCGAGCACGCCGCAGGGTGCTGGACGAGTTCTCCTACGAGATGCGCCGCGATGCGATCTGTCGCGAAGTCGAGGCGGCCCTGGAAGACGCCCGGCGGTAGGTGCGCCCAGAGCTAGACGGAGGTCGCCGCGAGCTGACGGTAGAGCGGATAGCGCTCCATCAGCGAGCGGCTTCGCTCCAGCAACGAGTCGCGCTCGGCGTCGAATCGGTCGGACAGCGCCGCGACGATGATCCGGGCGACCTCGCGCAGGTCGTCCTCCCCGAGCCCGCGCGTGGTCAGGGCCGGTGTCCCGATCCGCAACCCGGACGGGTTCATCGGCGGGCGCTCGTCGAAAGGGATCGCGTTGCGGTTGACCGTTATCCCGATGTCCTCGAGCCGCTTCTCGGCGGTCTTCCCGTCGAGCCCGGTCGGCGTCAGGTCGACGAGGACGAGGTGGACGTCCGTGCCCCCGGTCAGCACGTCGACGCCGCCGCTCTGAAGCTCGTCGGCGAACGCCCGAGCGTTTGCGACCGTGTCGCGCTGCCGCGCCCGGAATCCGTCGCTGTCCGCGATGCGCAGCGCTACCGCCTTGGCCGCGACGACGTGCATCAGCGGCCCTCCCTGCTGGCCCGGGAACACCGAGCGGTCGATGTCCTTGGCGAGCTCATCGCGACACAGGATCATCCCGCTGCGCGGGCCGCACAGCGTCTTGTGGATCGTGGTCGTGACGACGTCGGCGTGCTCGACGGGATTCGGGTGCTCGCCTGCCGCCACCAGCCCCGCGAAGTGGGCCATGTCGACGATCAGCCGGGCGCCGACGGAGTCGGCGATCTCGCGGAACGCGGCGAAGTCGAGGTGGCGCGGATAGGCCGACCACCCGGCGACGATGACCTTCGGCCGGTGCTCATTCGCGAGCCGCTCGACCTCGTCCATGTCGACGAGGTGGTCCTCGCGGCGCACGTGGTACGCGACTACGTCGTACAGCTTCCCCGACACGTTGAGCTTCATCCCGTGGGTCAGGTGGCCACCGTGGTCGAGCGCCATGCCCATGATCGTGTCGCCCGGCTCCAGCAGCGCCATGTAAGCGGCGTTGTTCGCCTGGGCCCCGGCGTGGGGCTGGACGTTGGCGTGCTCGGCTCCGAACAGCGCCTTGGCGCGGTCGATGGCGAGCTGTTCGGCGACGTCCACCTCCTCGCAGCCCCCGTAGTAGCGGCGGCCGGGGTATCCCTCGGCGTACTTGTTCGTCAGCACCGAGCCGGTGACGTCGAGCACCGCCTGGGGGACGAAGTTCTCCGACGCGATCATCTCGAGCGTGTTCTGCTGGCGGTGGAGCTCCCGCCGCAGGACCTCCGCGATCGCGGGGTCCACGTCGGCCAGCGGCGCGGAGCGGACGTCTTCGGGCACCTGGGTCATCGCGAGCGACGATACCAATGAGACTGGCGGGTCAGTCTCGGATGGTCGCTTACTCCAGGACGGTCACGAGCCGGCGCCCGATCTCGTCCTCTCCCATCACCCCCGCCCGCAGCACCCGCCACTCGCCATCGGACTCGATCTGCGTCAGGTCGACGACCGTCGAAGGCCGGCCGCGCAGCTCGCCGCCGTCGATCGCGAGATCGGCGCGCGAGCCGATCTCCGGGTCGACGTCGCCGACGCGGCGCGGCGGAGGCTCGCCGCTGCGGTTGGCGCTGGTCTGGAAGACCGCGCTCGCGGCGCCCGACAGTGGCCCCTCGATCAGGCGCACACCCAGTCGCTCGGGGTCCGCGCGGCAGGCGAGCGGGTAACAGCGCTCGGGATTGTGGACGACCGCGGTCACCGGCCCCGGCAGCAGCACGCCGAGCGCGTCCCGCGTGCGGGAGCCGAGCGTGGCGACCAACCCCCGCATCGCCAGCGCAGAGAAGAACATCACCGCGGACGGCTTGTCCTCGTCGCGGCCCTTGAGGGCATGGACGCGGTCGATCGCGTCGGAGTCGAGCGGGTCGCATGCGAGGCCGTACACCGTGTCGGCGGGGAACACGACGACGCCACCGCCCCGGACGCAGCGATCGAGCGCCGACCGCGCGGCCTCCTCACCGGCCTCGGCGATCGAGAGCCGGTCCGCCACGCTCAGCGGCTCCCGACGACGACGCGCTCGATTCCGCCCAGGTCGCGGCGAGCCTCGGCGCGATCGAACCCGCAGGCGCGGACCGTGCGCGCAACCGCCGCGGCCTGCCCGGCGCCCACCTCGAGGGCCACGACCTCGGCGTCGATCCGGGGCAGGACGTCGGCGATCGCCTCGAGCCCGGTGGGCCCCGGGACCAGCGCGTCGCGCGGCTCGTAGCGGGTGATCTCCGGAGCGAGCTCGGCCCACTCGTCCTCGCGCACGTAGGGGAGGTTGGCGAGCGCAAGGTCGAACCGCTGCCCGTCGGGGACGGAGCCGTGGCGCACCGAGACCCGCTCGCACATCTGCAGCCGCATCGCGTTCGCACGGGCGACGTCCACCGCCGCCTCGGATGTGTCGGTGGCGATCACCGTCGCGTCCGGGAGCTCGTCCGCGACAGCGAGCGCGACCGCGCCCGAGCCGGTGCCGACCTCGAGCACCGAGCGCGGGGCGCGCTCGATCGCCACGTCGACCAGCAGCTCGGTTTCGGGACGCGGTATCAGCACCCGGGGGTCCACGGCGACCTCGATGTGCCGAAAGGACCTGCGACCGAGTATGTAGGCGACCGGCTCACGGCGCACGCGCCGGCGGACCATCCCGGCGAAGGCGCGCCCGACTTTCGCGGGGACGGGGGCGTCGGGATCCGATGCGAGTCGCGCCCTGTCCACTCCCGACGCCTCGGCGAGCAGGACCTCGGCGTCGAGACGCGGCGCGTCGACGCCGGCCGCGGCGAGTGCGTCGGTCGCCGCGCCGAGCGCCTCCGCCACCGAGGCCGCTGCGACCGCCACCGATCAGGCTTCCGCCGCCTGCGCCTCCAGCCGGCGGCGGCGCTCGTCGGCGGCGAGCGCGTCGGTGAACTCGCCCAGCTCCCCGCCGAGGACCTCGTCGAGATTGTGGGAGGTGAGCTTCACCCGGTGGTCGGTGACGCGGCCCTGGGGGAAGTTGTAGGTGCGGATCTTCTCCGAGCGCTCTCCGGTGCCGACCTGGGCGCGGCGCTCGGTCTCGATCTCGGCGCGCTGCTCGGCGAGCGCGCGCTCGTACAGGCGCGCCCGCAGCACCCGCATCGCCTTCTGCCGGTTCTGGAGCTGGGACTTCTCGTCCTGCATCGCGACCACGATCCCCGTCGGCTCGTGGGTGATCCGCACCGCGGAGTCGGTCGTGTTGACCGACTGGCCCCCCGGCCCGGACGACCGGTAGACGTCGATCTGGAGGTCCTCGTCGGAGATCTCGACCTCGACGTCCTCGGCCTCGGGGAGTACCGCGACGGTCGCCGTCGAGGTGTGGATGCGGCCCTGGGACTCGGTCTTCGGCACCCGCTGCACGCGGTGGGTCCCGCCCTCGTGCTTGAACACCGAGTACGCGCCCTCGCCCTTGATCGCGAACGTGACCTCCTTGAAGCCGCCGACGGCGGCGGGCGACTGAGACAGGACCTCGGTCTTGAAGCCCCGCAGCTCGGCGTAGCGGGTGAGCATCTTGAACAGTTCGCCGGCGAACAGCGCCGCCTCGTCGCCGCCCGTCCCGGCGCGGATCTCGACCAGGACGTCCTTGGAGTCGTTCGGGTCGCGCTCGACCATTGCGAGGCGGATCTGCTCCTCGAGCTGCTCCAGCCGCTCCGGCGCCTGGGCGACGACCCGGCGCAGCTCGGGGTCGTCCCCGTCCTCGGCGAGCAGCTCCCTGGCGCCCTCGAGGTCGTCGCGCAGCTTCAGGTACTCGCGGGCGAGCGCGTGCGCCGGCTCGAGCTCGCGGTACTCGCGGCCGACCTCGGCGTAGCGCTGGCGGTCCCCGATCACCTCGGGGTCGGACATCTGCCGCTCCAAATCGGCGAAGCGGCCCTCGATCTGCTCCACGAGCTCGTCGATCACGACCCTGATTGTGACCGCTCCACAGGTGTTCGAGGTCTACACCCAGGGTGGGTTGCACTTTGAGGCCGGCGGGCGCATGCTGTGCCCATGGACACAACACGGATCAGCACAGCGCGTACGACTTCGATCGCGGTGGCCCTGACGGTGCTCGCCGCGGTCCTGCTCACGACCGCCACCGAGGCGGAGGCGAAGCCCCGGTGCTTCGGCAAGAAGGCGACCGTGGTCGGCACGAACGGCAAGGACAGGCTCAAGGGCAGCCCGGGCAAGGACGTGGTCGTCGCCAAGGGCGGCAAGGACGACGTCAGCACCGGGCCCGGGAAGGACTTCGTGTGCGGCGGCGGCGGCAACGACCGGCTCCGCTCCGGGCACGGGAGGGACAAGCTCGACGGCGGGCCCGGGGACGACGAGGTCCATGGCGCCGACGGGAGCGACCTACTCGTCAAGGGCGGCAAGGGCGACGACTTTTGTGACGGGCAGCGCGGAACGGCGGACAAGCTCGTGTGCGGGCCCGGCGACGACCTGCTGCTCGGCGGCGCCAGCGCCTCGGGGGGCCCGGGCGCCGATCGGATCGAGGCCTACAGCGGCGTGGTCAAAGGCGGATCCGGCGACGACACGATCACCGACGGCTACGCCACCACCGGCCTCGAGATCGACGCCGGGTCGGGCAACGACGAGGTGATCGGCACCTTCTTCCTCGACGTGATCCGCGGCGGCCCCGACGACGACCTGATCCGGGGCGGGGACGGCGACGACGACCTGTTCGGAGACGAGGGCGACGACGAGCTGTTCGGCGACCTCGGCGACGACGACATCGACGGCGGCCCCGGCACGGACACCTGCGATCAGGGCGTGGGAATGGGCGTGCTGCTCAACTGCGAGCTGTCGCCGACCCGCTGGGGCGAGGATTCGCGCCGCAACTAGGCGACGATCTCGATCTCGGGCTCCCTCGCCTCCCTGCCCGGCGTCTCGACCGCGAGAACGGCCTCGAGCGCGTGGATCGCGACCTCGAGCTGGTCGTGGTCGGGCTTGCGGGTGGTGAGGTTCTGGAGCATCAGCCCCGGCCACATCACCGCCCGCACCCAGCGCTTGTGGCGGTTGCGCCCCGCCCACTTGATCACCTCGTAGGACAGGCCGGCGATCAGCGGGATGCCGAGGATCCGTGACAGCAGCAGCCAGTACCACTCGGGGAGACCGATCGGCGCGAAGACGAAGATCGCCAGCACCATCACGATCAGAAGGAAGCTCGTCCCGCAGCGGGGGTGGAGCCGCGAATAGCGCGCGGCGCGCTCGGGCGTCAGCTCGTCGCCCGCCTCGAAGCATGAGATGGTCTTGTGCTCGGCGCCGTGGTACTCGAACACGCGGCGAAGATCCGGGAGGCGGCTGATCGCCACGATGTAGCCGATGAAGATCGCGGTCCGGAGGATCCCCTCGACGAGCCAGAACAGAAGCGCCGAGCCGAGCTGATCCTTGATCAGGCTCGTGGCGCCGACCGGGATGACGAAGAACAGCCCGATCGCGAGCACGAGGGAGAGCGCGATCGTGATCCCCCACGTGAGCCCGCCGATTGGCTCGGGGTCGTCCTCCTCCGCGAGCTGGGCGTTGGCGGAGATCGCCAGCGCGCGAAAGCCGATCTTGAGCGACTCGCCGAGCGCGACGACACCGCGGATCACCGGCAGTCGCAGGAATCGGTGCCGCTTCGCCCACGACACGAGCGGCTCCGAGGAAACCTCGATCTCCCCCTCGGGCTTGCGCACGGCGACCGACCAGGTCGAGACGCCGCGCATCATCACGCCTTCGAGGACCGCCTGGCCGCCGATCGGCGCGTCGCGCCCGGCGACCGGCATCCCGTCGGGCATCGACTCGAGATCCTGTGGCCGATGGCCGTCCGGGCCGAGTGGCATCGAGGCTAGCCCTTGGCTCGCCTGGCGGCCCTGCGCTTGAAGCGCTCGACGCGGCCACCGGTGTCGACGAGCTTCTGCTTACCGGTGTAGAACGGGTGACAGGCGGAGCAGATCTCGACGTGCAGCTCCGGCTTGGTGGAGCGCGTGTAGAACTCGTTCCCGCACGAGCAGCGAACGTGCGCGAGCACGTAGTCGGGATGGATCCCGGTCTTCATCGTCGCTCGATTCTAGCGGCGGGGTCTCGGCGCCCCGGGGGAGCGGGAAGCGTGATCAGGCTGCTTCGCGCAGGGCGTCGATCTCGCGCCGCTCCGCGAGCCGCGCGAGGGCGCGCTCCTCGACCCGGCGCAGCTGCTTCTCGGACATGTCCAGCCGCCGCCCCACCTCGGCCGCGGGGGTCGGCTGGTCGCCGTTGATGCCGTAGCGCAGTCGGACCACGGCCTGCTCCGGCTGCGGAAGCTCGTCGACCGCGCGTCGCAGCGCCTGCTCGCGAAGCGTGATCTCGACCTCCTCCTCGGGTAGCTCCGCGTCGCTGGGCAGCAGCTCGCCGAGCTCGGTCTCATCCTCCGCGCCGACGGGTCGCTCGAGGCTGGTCACCGTGCGGGCGGCATCGCGGATGCGCTTGATCTCCTCCAGGGACAGCTCGGCTCGCGCGGCGACCTCGTCGTCGGTTGGCTCGCGCCCCAGCTCCGCGGTGAGCTCGCGCTGGGCGCGGGCGATCTTCCGCTCTTGCTGCGCGAGGTCGACCGGCAGCCTGATCGTGCGGCTCTTGCTGTCGAGCGCCCGCTGCAGCGCCTGCCGGATCCAGAACGTGGCGTAGGTCGAGAACTTGTAGCCCCGCCGCCAGTCGAACTTCTCGGCCGCCCGGATCAGCCCCAGCGTCCCCTCCTGGATCAGGTCGAGCAGCCCCAGCCCCTGGTTCTGGTACCGGCGGGCGTTGGAGACGACCAGCCGCAGGTTGGAGTTGACGAGCCTCTCCTTCGCCTCGAGGTCGCCGCGCTCGAGGCGCTGCGCGAGGTCGACCTCCTCCTCCTTCGTCAGCAGCGGGTGGCGACGCACCTCGCGGAAGAAGAGCTGCAGCGCGTCGGTGGTCGTCTCGGCGAGCTCCTCGTTGCGATACCGGCTCCGCTCGGCTCGGGCGTGGCCGCAGTCGTCGCGCACCTCGATCCCGCGCTGCTCGAGCCTCTCGTTCAGCGCCTCGACCTCGTCGTCCTTTAGCTCGAGCCTCTCGACCAGCTCCGACAGCTCCGACAGCTCGACGCAGCTGTCGGCTGCGCCGCGCTCGATAAGCGCCGCGACCTCGGCCTGGTCCAGTTTCGATGTCGTCATCGCAGCATCCATTGTCCCTGCTCCCCACCAAATCGCGTACCCGAGGGCACGGACAAACGGATCGTCGCGGCCCCGCGCGGCACGCTCACTGGTTCGCCTGCGACAGCAGGAACAGTCCCAGGCACGTGAAGGCGATCATCACCGCCAGCAGCCAGTACTGGGATCGAGTCGCCGCCCGCTGATCCCGGTAGGTGACGAGCGCGCGATCGTGAGCGAGCGTCAGCCCGGCGACGTGCCCGACGACCAGCGCCGCCACCTGGACGTACCAGACCGCGGTCGCCGAGATCAGCGTGTAGTCGATCCCAGCGCCGGCGGTCCCGAAGTAGTCGGAGCCATCGCCGAGCGGGTCGGACAGCAGGTACCCGAACTGCGCCTGCTCCTGGAACACGAACAGGCTGAAGTAGTGGGCGACGAGGTACGCGAGCGCGATCGGGATCAGCGTGTGCCCGAAGGCGCGCCACAGGCGCTGCGCCGACGGCGAGCCCGTGACCGTTCGCATCCCGCGGATCCCGACCGCGAACAGGGCGAAGACGGCGACGAGGGTCAGCGCCAGGAACAGGGTGTCGGAGATTCGGAGGGCGTCGGCGAACCCGATCCCCCGTTCGACGAGCCAGTCGAACACGGTCTTGATCGGCTCGGTGAGAGCGCCCTCCTGGGCACCGTCGAAGCTCGTCCCGGCGATCGCGACCAGCACCAGGGCGACCGACCCCGGGACCTGGGCCCACCGCCCCGCAGCCGACAGAGGGCGCCGCATTCCGAGTTGCCCGCCGCGCCGCTCGACCGCCGACAGGCGCGAGAACATCCTGAAGTACACGGAGAAGGCCTCACCTCTGTCGAGCCATCGCTCGACTCCGAAGGCGGACATCGCGAACAGGGTCAGCGCCGAGTACACGATCGCCGCCAGGGCGACGTCCCGCGGGGCGATTCCGCCGCTCTCGGAGCCGGCCGGGAACACCAGCTCGAACCACAGGAACGCCAGGATCCCGATCGCCGCCGGCCACCGTCCGAGCCACTCCGGGTACGGGAGCGTGGGCGGGCGTCGGCCCGGCGCGACCAGGTCGACGAGTCGACCGGCGGCCCGGCCGACAGCCCGCCACGGGTTGAACGCGCGGAACACGTCGCCGAACAGGACGCTGAGCAGCACGAGGCCGAGCCAGAAGGTCACGAACACGAACGTGACCGAGAAGTTCGCGTTCGGCTGGTCGGTGCCGGAGAGCCCCGACCACACGACGACCGCGAGCAGCCCGACCCCGACGAGACCCGCGAGCGTCTCGGTGATCGGGTTGACCACGGCGCGCGACACCGAGCCCGGAAGCGGCCGCCACCGCTCCTCCTCGAGCCGCGGCGAGCGCCACAGCAGCGCCAGAGCGGCGAACGACACGATCAGGACGACCGAGGCGCCCCACGCGAACAGCCACTCCGGGATCGGCAGGTCCTCGCGCCCGGCGAGCGCGTGCGCGAACGGGATCACAACCTCCATCTAGCTCGGCTCCACCGTCAGCTCTGCGATCAGGGTGTGCGAGCCCTCGAGCTCGACCTCGAACCCGCCCTCGATCTCGGCCGGGAAGCTGAACTCGACCGCCTTGCCTGGCTCGACGTCCTTGCTGACGTCGTAGCCGTGGACGTGGACCTCTTCGGCGACGTCGGACTCGACGTCGAAGCGGACCACCTCGCCGCGGGAGTACTCGAGCTCGGTCACCCCACCCGCCGGCTGGCCGCCTTCGACGACGATCGTCGCCACCTTGGGCTTGGGCTTCGTTCGCTTGTCCTTCTGCGGCTTCTCGTCGACCGCGGCCGGCGTCGTGGTCGCGGTTTTCGCGTCCTCGTCGTCGTCGCGCAGGACGACGAACAGGACCACGGCCGCCGCAACGAGCGCGACGACGATCGCTGCGCTGATCGATCTCGATTGCATACGTCCTCCTTCCGCTCGGGCGGCAGGGCCGCGCGAGCTTGCTCAACGTGGGTCGAATCGACTCACGCCGACGGAGGCGCGCGGGGACCCGCGGCGCCGGCGAGCGCGGCGGGGATCGGGAGCGCGCAGGCGACCGGGCGAGGGGTCGTGGCCGTGCGGCGGGCACGCCGACGGCACCCGGCGGCGGCCCGGAGCCCCTCCTCGATCGCCTCGAGGCCGCGCAGGGCCGCCCACACGACCCATCCGAAGCCGACGGCAAGCGGCACAGCGACCAGGCCCCCGTGCGCCATGACCGCCGCGATGCCACCCGGATGGCCGGCGACGAGCACCCCCTCGATCGTCTCCTGGGCGCCGAACACGGCCAGGATCGCGCCGGCATAGACGAGCGCCCGGACGAGCGGAGCGCCCCGCGGCGAGCGGGGCTGGGCGCCGGCGAGCGCGGCGACGACGGTCGCGATCAGGGTCACGCCACCGAGCAGCGCCAGCAGCGGAATCAGGGCGACGAGATACGCGTGCCCCTGGTCGCGGAGCGCGGCGGAGGCGTCGCCGCCGTAGCCGACCAGGTAGCGAAGCTGGTGCACCGCGATCGCGCCCGCGGTGACGACCGTCGCCGACCGCATCACGGCGCCGATCCCGCCCCGTCTCGCGGCGCTGGTCCCGCCCCGCCTCATTCCCCCGAGTGTATTCGCCGTCATGTGACGAGGTCGGCGGCGAGCACGAGGATCGCCGCCGTCTCGGCGAGGACGGCCGCTTGGACGATGCCCGACGTCGCGGCGAGCCGGCGCAGGCGGGCGGCCGTCGCGGCGTCGTCCGGGGAGGTGACCAGCCGCTCACGAAGCCCCCTGATCCGGGGGCCGAGCACGAGGGCGTGGGTGAGCGCGAGCGCGAGCGCGGTCGCGAACAGGATCGACTTCGCGAGGAGCAGCCGGCCCCATGCGGTGTCCGTCAGCGCGCTCCAGCTCGGCAGCCGATCCGCCGCCATGTCGATACCGGTGAGGGCGAGCAGCACCGCCGCCGCCAGCGCGACGACCAGGAACCGCCTTCCCAGCCGGCGGAAGAACTCGATCCGCTCGCGCTCCGGGATCGTCGCCCGTGCGACGCCGGCCGCGAGGCCGAGGAACACCAGCCCTCCCGCCCACACGGCGGCGGCGATCAGGTGGAGCGAGCGGATCGCGAGGTCCATGAGCCCTGCCGTGACCCCGCCGCTCCGGACGCGAAGCGGAGGACGCGGCGGGTTCTCATGTTTCCTGGTAAAGGGGGCCGTCGCCGCCCTCGGGCGGGGTAAGGCGGCCGCCCTTGGCGGTGATCGCGCCGCACTGGACGCAGTTCGAGGGCACGACCTGGAGCTCGACGACCTCGGCACCAGATTCGAGCTGGTCCTCGGGGATCTCGTACACCTGGGCGGGGCACATCGAGACGTAGGTCTGGGCGATCTCGCGCGGCACCTTCGTCTGCAGCCGGATGTGGTTCGGGGCGTCGTCGCGCGTCGCGTTCCCGGACGCGAACACGGACGACAGCTTGTCGAAGCTGTACTTGCTGTCGGGCTTTGGATATCCCTTGGCCGCGCCGTCGATCGACATCGGCTCCTCGGCGTCGGGGTCGAACTTCCACCGTCCCGGGGGGAGCGCGCCACGCGTGATCGTCGCCAGGCTGGCGATCGCGCCGCCGACGAAGAACCCCTTCGAGAACGCCTGACGCGTGTTGCGCCACCTGTACAGGTCCTTCTCGATCACGCTGTCCCGCACCCGCTGGTCGTAGGCCTCGAAGTTGATCGACCCCTGCTTCAACGCCCTGACGATCTCCTCCGCGGCGTAGATCCCGGCGTGCATCGCGTAGTGGATCCCCTTCAGCTCCGAGACGTTGAGCATCCCGGCGCCGTCACCGCACATCACCATGCCCGGCACGGCCAGCCGCGAGGGCATCGCCCAGTAGCCGCCTGACGGGATCGTCTTCGCCCCCCAAGCCTCGCGCTCGCCGCCGTCGAGGATGTCGCGGACGAACGGGTGGGTCTTGAGCTCCTGGAGCGCGTCGTGGACCGAGAACGTGGCGTCCGTGTAGTCGAGGCCGACGACGAGCCCGATGGAGACCTTGTCCTCGCCCATCGGGTAGATGAAGCTGCCACCGAACTCGTTCCACTTCGCGCGCTTTCGCAGTGGCCACCCCATGGTGTGAATCACGCGATCGAGGGGCTTGGAGACCTTCCACACCTCCTTCACGCCGAGCTCCCATCGCTGCGGGAGCGGGCCCATGAGGTCGAAGTACTCGAGCGCCGCGCCGGTCAGGTGTCCCTGCGTCCCCTCCGCGAGCACCGTCGCCTGCGCGATCACGTCGGAGCCAGGCTCGAAGTTGGACAGCTCCTCGCCGTCGCGCCCGCGGCCCTTGTCGCCCGAGCGCACCCCCTTCACTATCCGGTCCTCGACGAGCAACTTGTAGCCGGCTGTCTCGCTCAGGACGTACACGCCGGCCTCCTCGGCCTTCTCGCCGAGGAATCGGCCGAGCTTGGCGATTGAAGTGACGTAGTTGCCGTGGTTGCGGAAGTTCGGC